>NZ_JBJDRL010000010.1:0-97884 GCF_044987475.1 Microbacterium sp. ZW CA_36 | reverse complement strand
GGGTGAGCTCGGTCCCGCCGAGCAGCCCGCGCACCCGCGCAAGGTCGGCGTCGAGCGTCGCGGGTGAGACGTGCAGCGCGTCGGCGGTCTCGAACACGTCGATGCCGTCGGGGGCGTCGAGGAGCGCCCGGACCACGGTGTGGAGCCGGTCGCGCGGCGTGCCGGCGTCACCGCCCGCTCGCACGGCGGCAGCGGCCTCGGCCCCGGCCCGATAGCCCTGCGGCCCCGATTCGACCGCCGTGCCCGGCGCCACGCGCGCGTTGGCCGCGGTCACGTAGGAGCGGATGCTGCGCGGAGTCACACCGAGGGCGTCGGCGAGGGCGGATGCCGTGACCCAGTCGCCGTCGCGCAGGAGCAGTCCGAGCACGCGATCTTGCCGGGCCCGGGTCACCTGCCCAGTCAACCACGCCGGTGTCACCGAGGTCCTCCGCAGCCTCACTGCGTTTCGTCTCGCTCGTTCCTCGCTCGCTCAACGACCGGAACCTGTCGTTGGGCAAGGGGAACGCGGCGAACCCGTGCACGCCGGACTGATGCCCGAGGCGTTTCGTCTCGCTTCGCTCGCCCGACGACCGGAACCAGCACCGGGAGCCCCAGCCCCGGTCGCTGAGCGGGCGCGCCAGCGACCGAGACGAAACGCCCCGAACCCGCCGCACGACGCAGCGCGCTTCCGCCCCTGCGGAAGAAGGAGTGGTTGTCCCCTCTCAGCGTTCTCACAAGAATGGCCAGTGAGGAGGCGGGTCGATGAGGATCCTTGTGGTCTGCGGAGCGGGTGCCTCGAGCACCTTCGTCGCTCAGCGCGTGCGGCACGCGGCACATGCCGAGGGGCTCGACTACTCCGCCTTCGCCGGCACCGAGCAGTCCCTGCCCATCGATCTCGATGCCGCGGACGTCGTCCTGGTCGGGCCGCATCTCGCTCACGCGCTGGAGCGCATCGAGCGGGATGCCGCCGCACGGGGCACGACCGTGGTGCTGCTGCCATCCGACATCTTCGGAGATCGCGACGGAACCCGCACCCTCGCGCTGGTCCGCGCCGCGACCGGAAGCCCCGGGGGGCCGCATCCGGCCGCGGACGCGGGCGCGCACGACGCCCCCGACTGACCGTCCCCGGACCACGAGCTCACGACAGCGCAGTCCTGAACGAGATCCAGCAGAACTCCTGAACCAGATCCAAGAAAAGGGGTCACGACATGCCACCCATCTCCCGCACCGTCCGGATCGGATCGGCCCACGGGCTGCACGCGCGCCCCGCGAAGCTCTTCGCGCAGGCGGCGAAGGATGCCGGCATCCCGATCACGATCGCGAAGGATGCCGGCGGCCCGGTCAACGCGGCCAGCATCCTGGGCGTGATCGCGCTGGGCGTGGAGCAGGGCGACTACGTGACCCTCACAGCGGACGGCGACAACGCGGACGCCACGCTCGACACCCTCGCCGAGCTGCTCACCACCGACCACGACGCGGAGGCCTGAGATGACCGAGCTGCGTGGTGTCGGAATCGGCCTGGGCGTCGCCCAGGGACCTGTCGCGCGGATGGCGGAGCCTGCACCGGCGCCGTCCGACGCGCCCAGCACGCTGAGCGTCGACGCAGAGAAGGCGCGGGTGACGGATGCCGTGGCCGCCGTCGCCCGTGAGCTCGAAGCCCGCGGGGCGCAGGCGGGCGGCGCCGCGCAGGAGGTGCTCGAGGCGCAGGCGATGATGGCCGAGGACCCGACCCTCGCCGACGAGGTCGGCACCCGGCTGGCCCAGGGCCGCACGGGCGAGTTCGCCGTGTTCGACGCGTTCGCGTCGTTCCGCGACCAGCTCACCGCGCTCGGCGGCTACCTCGGCGAGCGCGCGGCGGACCTCGACGACGTCGCCCAGCGCGTCATCGCGCGGCTGCGCGGCGAGCCGGCGCCCGGCGTGCCCGACCCCGGGCATCCGTTCGTCCTCGTCGCGAAGGATCTCGCGCCGGCCGACACCGCCCTCCTCGACCTGGACAAGGTGCTGGCGCTCGTGACCACCGAGGGCGGCCCCACGTCGCACACGGCGATCCTCGCCCGCGAGAAGTCGATCGTCGCCATCGTCGGCGCGGTCGACGCCAAGAACCTGCGCGACGGCGAGACGGTGATCGTGGATGCCGCCGCCGGCGTCGTCACGACGGCGCCGACGCCCGACGAGCTCGAGCGGGCGGAGCGGCGCGCCGAGGACCGGGCATCCGCGTCGTCCGCGCCGATCACCGACGGCGCCCTCGCCGACGGCACGCCGGTGCCGCTGCTCGCGAACCTCGGCAAGCCCGAAGGCGCGATCGACGCGGTGGCGCTCGGCGCCGAGGGGGTCGGGCTCTTCCGCACGGAGTTCCTCTTCCTGAGCTCGGCGCAGGCACCCACCGTCGAGCAGCAGCGCGAGGCGTACACGAAGCTGCTCTCGGCGTTCCCCGGCAAGAAGGTGGTCGTGCGCGTGCTCGACGCCGGTGCCGACAAGCCGCTGGCGTTCCTCAACGACGCCCACGAGGAGAACCCGGCGCTCGGGCTCCGCGGCATTCGGGCGCTGCGGGCGAGCGAGGACATCCTGCGCGAGCAGCTCACCGCGCTGGCCGAAGCGGATGCCGCCACCGACGCGGACCTCTGGGTGATGGCGCCGATGGTCGCCACCGTCGAGGAGTCGGAGTACTTCACCGACATCGCCCGCGACTACGGCATCAAGACCGCCGGGGTCATGGTCGAGGTGCCCTCCTCCGCGCTGCTGGCCGACCGGATCCTGTCGTACACCGACTTCGCGTCGATCGGCACCAACGACCTCACGCAGTACACGATGGCCGCCGACCGGCTGCTCGGCTCGGTCGCGTCGCTCCAGGACCCGTGGCACCCCGCGGTGCTGCGGCTCATCCGGGAGGTCGGCGACGCCGGCCGGGCGCACGGCAAGCCCGTCGGCATCTGCGGCGAGGCGGCAGCCGATCCGCTCCTGGCCGTGGTGCTCGTGGGACTCGGCGCCACGAGCCTGTCGATGGCGCCCACGGCGCTCGCCGACGTGCGCGCCACCCTGCTGCAGCACACCGTCGACCAGGCGCGTGACATCGCCGCAGCAGCCCTCGCCGCGTCCGACGCGGGATCCGCTCGGATCGCGGCGCAGCAGGCCGCGGCCGGCAGCGCACGCACAACCGCCCAGACGGCGGCCACCCGATAGGCCGCCCGCAGCTGCGGCACAACCAGAAGAAGGAGACAGCAAAATGACAACGGCGTCTGTGCCCGCATCGGGCACCAGCAAGGCACGGGTCGGAGTCCAGCGCTTCGGCACGTTCCTGTCCGGCATGATCATGCCGAACATCCCGGCTCTGATCGCGTGGGGCATCTTCACGGCGTTCTTCATCGGGGTCGGGTGGACACCCAACGCGGACCTGGCGACCATCGTCGGCCCGTTCATCCACTACCTGCTCCCGCTGCTGATCGCCTATACGGGCGGCAGCATCATCTACGGCATCCGCGGTGGCGTCGTGGCGTCGATCGCGACGATGGGCGCCATCGCCGGCTCCGACCTGCTGATCGCGCAGATCAACGCGGACCTGCCCGCTGACAACCAGCTCGGCCAGGTGCACATGTTCATCGGCGCGATGATCATGGCCCCGATCGCCGCCTACTCGATGAAGTGGCTCGACAGCCTCTGGGAGGGCAAGATCAAGGCGGGCTTCGAGATGCTCGTCAACATGTTCTCGGCCGGCATCTGGGGCTTCGTGATGGCCATCGTCGGGTTCTACCCGATCGCCTGGCTCGTCAACGGCATCATGCAGGTCCTCAGCAACGCCGTGAACTGGCTGGTCGACTACAACCTGCTGCCGCTCACCAGCATCATCATCGAGCCGGCGAAGGTGTTCTTCCTCAACAACGCCATCAACCACGGCGTGCTGACGCCGCTCGGCGTCTCGGAGGCCGCCGACACCGGCTCCTCGATCCTGTTCCTGCTCGAGGCCAACCCCGGCCCCGGTGTCGGGCTGCTGCTCGCGTTCACGTTCTTCGGGCTCGGCGCGGCACGCGCCTCGGCCCCGGGCGCGGCCGTGATCCAGTTCTTCGGCGGCATCCACGAGGTGTACTTCCCGTACGCGCTGATGAAGCCGATCCTGATCCTCGCCCTCATCGGCGGAGGCATGACCGGCGTCACGACGAACATGCTGCTGGGCGGTGCGCTCCGCGCTCCGGCGGCACCGGGCAGCATCATCGCGGTGCTCGCACAGACGGCGCAGGGGGCCTACTTCGCAGTGATCCTGTCCGTCATCCTGTCGGCCGCCGTCACCTTCCTGATCGCCGCACTCATCCTCCGGGCCTCGCGCAAGCGCGACCTCGCGGCGATGGCGGCGACCGACGACGCCTTCGGCGCGGCGATCACGCAGACCGAGGCCGCCAAGGGCAAGTCCTCGGACGCGCT
The DNA here is from genome assembly GCF_044987475.1 of Microbacterium sp. ZW CA_36. NCBI lineage: Bacteria > Bacillati > Actinomycetota > Actinomycetes > Micrococcales > Microbacteriaceae > Microbacterium > Microbacterium sp. ZW CA_36. The sequence goes on along the minus strand of NZ_JBJDRL010000010.1, from coordinate 93,492 downwards.
CTCGGGGCTGCGGGGCGGCGCCGCCACCGGAGCCGAGGGCGGCATCGAGCCGGCGACCATGACCGAGCGCGAGATCAAGAGCATCGTGTTCGCGTGCGACGCGGGCATGGGCTCGTCGGCGATGGGCGCGAGCGTGCTGCGCAACAAGATCAAAAAGGCGGGCATCGAGGACGTCACGGTCGTCAACAAGGCGATCGCGAACCTGGATGCCTCGGCCGACCTGGTCATCACGCAGAACCAGCTCACCGACCGGGCGCGGCAGAAGACGCCCACCGCGGTGCACGTGTCGGTGGACAACTTCATGAACTCGCCGAGATACGACGAGGTCGTGGACCTGGTGCGGTCGCAGCACGAGGATGGTGCGTAGCTGAGACCGCGGTGGGGCCGGGCGGGCGCTTCATGCCCCCGGCCCCATCGCCCTCGCTCCGGTCGCGCGCACACTGCGGCCGGCGGGAACGCCGGGGGCGGCATCCGTCCCCCGGGCAGGACGAGTGACGACGACAGAACGAGACAACGGCGAAAGGCGAAGACATGGCACGCGAGGTTCTGAGCATCGGCCAGGTGCGCATCCACTCCGGGAGCGCGACGCGCGACGAGGCGATGAAGGAGGCCGCCGACATCCTGCAGGCCGCCGGCGCGGTCACCGGCGCGTACTACGACGCCATGCTGCAGCGCGAGCAGACCGTGTCGACCTACATGGGCAACGAGCTGGCGATCCCGCACGGCACGAACGAGACGAAGGGCGAGATCCTCGAGTCCGCGCTGTCGGTCGTCCGCTACGACCGCGGCGTCGACTGGGACGGCAACCCCGTGACGTTCGTGGTCGGCATCGCCGGCAAGGGCGACGAGCACCTCGAGATCCTCTCCCAGATCGCCATCCTCTTCTCCGACGAGGACGACGTCGCCCGCCTCAAGGAGGCGCAGACGCCCGAGGAGCTGTTCGGCCTGGTGTCTGCGTCGGGCGTCTGATGAAGGCCGTCCACTTCGGCGCGGGGAACATCGGCCGCGGCTTCGTCGGGCTGCTCCTGCACGAGGGCGGGTACGAGCTCGTGTTCTCGGATGTCGCCGCACCGCTCGTCGACGCGATCAACCACGCGTCCCGCTACACGGTGCACGAGGTGGGCGACGGCGGCCGCGACACGGTCGTCACCGGCTTCCGGGCGATCAACAGCGCCGAGCATCCGGAGCTCGTCGTGGAGGAGATCGCGGGCGCCAACGTCGTCACGACCGCCGTCGGACCGACGATCCTGAAGTTCGTGGCGCCGCATATCGTCGGTGGGCTCGCCCTCCGCGATCCGTCCAGCCCTCCGCTGCAGATCATGGCGTGCGAGAACGCCATCAACGCCACCGATCTGCTCCGCGACGAGATCAAGGCGCTCGCGGGCGATGCCTGGGACGCGCTCGCCTCACGCGCGGTGTTCGCGAACACCGCGGTCGACCGCATCGTGCCCGGACAGCCCGAGGGCGGCGGCGTGGACGTCACCGTCGAGCCGTTCTTCGAGTGGGCGATCGAGCGGCCGCCGTTCGGCGACGACCCTCCCCGCATCCCCGGCGCCCACTTCGTCGACGACCTCGAGCCGTACATCGAGCGCAAGCTCTTCACGGTCAACACCGGGCACGCCGCGACGGCGTACTTCGGTGCCCAGGCGGGCGTCGAGGGGATCGCGCAGGCTCTCTCCGACCCGGCGCTGGCGGCGCGGGTGGAGGCGGCGCTCGAAGAGACCTCGGCGCTGCTCGAGGCCAAGCACGGACTCGATGCCGAGTCGCTGGCGGCGTACCGTGCCACGATCCTGAGCCGCTTCCGCAACACCGCCCTCCCCGACACGGTGTGGCGCGTGGGCCGCCAGCCGCTGCGCAAGCTGTCGCGGCACGAGCGGTTCGTCGGCCCCGCCGCCGAAGCCGCCGAGCGCGGTCTCGGCGTCGACGCACTGGTCGCCGCGATGGGTGCGGCGCTCGCGTTCGACGACACGGAGGACGCCCAGTCGGTGGACCTGCAGCGGATGCTGCGGGAGCAGGATGCCGCCGGCTTCACGGCATCCGTCACGGGCCTCGAGCCGGAGCATCCGCTGTTCCCGAAGGTCGAGGCGGTCGTCGCTGCACGGCAGGCCGAGCTCGCGGGCTGAGCGTGTTCGCAGGTTGAGCCGCACGGTCGGGCTACGCTCATCCGGTGACCCCGAGCGCCCCCTCCGCCGAGCCCGCACCCGACGCCGAGAGGGGATCGGGCGCAACCGCCTCAGCGACTCCGAAGCCCCGCCGGCGGGGCCTGCGCGTCCTGTGGTGGATCCTCGGCTCGCTGGCGGCGGTCATCGTGCTCGGCATCGTCGGCATCGTGATCTGGAGCCAGGTCGGCGTGATGGCCGCCGAGTCGGAGCCCCTCGCCGACGTGCGGTCGAACACCGCCATCGAGATCACCGACACCGACGCGGGCATCGTGCTCTCGCCCGCGGGCGAGTCGGCCGACGTCGGCCTGGTCTATGTGCCCGGTGCGAAGGTCGACCCCTGGGCGTATGCCGACAAGCTCTCGGGACTCGTCGCAGATGACGGCGTCACGGTGGTCATCACGAAGCCCTGGCTGAACCTCGCGTTCTTCGATCTGCGGCCGCTGTCGGCCTTCACCGACCTCGCGCCCGGCATCGACACCTGGCTCGTCGGCGGGCACTCGCTCGGCGGCGTGCGCGCCTGCCAGCTGGCGACAGATGCCGACGGCCTCGCCCTGTTCGGCTCCTACTGCGCGAACGACCTGTCGGCGTCGGGCCTGCCGGCGATCAGCGTGGCCGGCAGCGAGGACGGGCTGTCGACGCCGGAGAAGATCGCCGACGCGCGGCCCCTCCTGCCCGAGGACGCGGAGATGCACGAGATCGAAGGCGCGAGCCACGCGTCCTTCGGCGATTACGGCCCGCAGCCCGGCGACGGCACCCCGACCATCTCGGACGACGACATGCGCGACCAGCTCACCGACCTCGTCGGACCCTTCGCCCTCGCCACCGCCGGTCGCTGAGCGGAGGGCGCTCGCGCCCGAAGGCGAAGCGGACTGACGTCTCGACCGCATCCAGCGCGTTTCGTCTCGCTCGTTCCTCGCTCGCTCAACGACCGGATAGCCCACGTCCCCGTCGTTGAGCGAGGGAGCGCCAGCGACCCAGACGAAACGCCCCGAGCCGACAGGCCGCCGCGCCGAACCGGCATCTCGACCGCATCCAGCGCGTTTCGTCTCGCTCGTTCCTCGCTCGCTCAACGACCGGATAGCCCACGTCCCGGTCGTGAGCGAGGGAGCGCCAGCGACCCAGACGAAACGCCCCGAGCCGACAGGCCGCCGCGCCGAACCGGCGTCTCGACCGCACCCAGCGCGTTTCGTCTCGCTCGTTCCTCGCTCGCTCAACGACCGGATAGCCCACGTCCCCGTCGTGAGCGAGGGAGCGCCGGCGACCCAGACGAAACGCCCCGAGCCGACAGGCCGGGCTGAACGACCGGCACCTCCCGCCTAGACTGGAATCCCGTGACCGTCATCCTCGCGGCGATCGCGGCCTTCGTCGCTGCGGTCATCCAGCGCATCACCGGGCTCGGCTTCGTGCTCGTGCTCGTCGGCCCCATCGTGCTCCTCTACGGACCCGTGGAGGGCGTCACCCTCGGTGTGCTGCTGGCGCTCGTCGCCGCACTGACCGCGATCCCGCTGGTGTGGCGCCAGATCGACTGGGCACGCTCGTGGTGGCTCATCTGGCCCGGGATCGTGGCCGCGCCGTTCGGCGCCCTGCTCGTGCACCTCCTCCCGGATGCCGCCCTGCTGCTGCTCATCGCCGCGATGGCGTATCTCGCGCTGCTGGCGGGGCGCATCTCCGCGCTCTCCGCGTCGCTGACCGGCCGCATGGGCGCCGTCGTGTCCGGCTCCGCCGCCGGCTTCATGCACGTCGCGAGCGGCCTGTCCGGTCCACCGCTGGCGGCCTACGCCGTCGGCGACCGCTGGCCGCAGCGCAGCTTCGCGGCCAGTGCGCAGCTGATCTTCGCCGTGTTCGGGATCGTCTCGGTGGCGCTCCGGGGGCTTCCCGTCTCCCCCGTCGAGGATGTCGGCACCCTCGTCGTAGCGACCATCGCCGGCATCGCGATCGGCACGATCCTCTCCCGCAACGTCTCACCGCGGATCGCCCGGGCAGCCATGCTCGCGCTCGCCTGGGCCGGTGCGACGGTGGTGCTGGTGCGCGGCATCCTGGCAGTGTTCATGTGACGACTGCCGACGTCCGGCGGTCGTCGGTGGCGCCTGGTACACCGGGGCCGCGCACCGATTTCGGTTGATGCCGCTTCACGCTTAGTGTTCTGTCGGCGGAATCGTCACGCCGGCACGAGGACGTGCCCATCGACGAACGTGAGGATCAATGAGCGACCACCGCTACGCCATCATCGGCGCCGGGCCATCGGGGCTGTCGGCTGCCCGCGCCCTGCAGAAGGCCGGGATCGACTTCGACGGGTTCGAGGCGTCTCGCGGCGTCGGCGGCCTCTGGGACATCGAGAACCCGCGCTCGACGATGTACGACTCCGCGCACCTCATCTCGTCGCGGACCACGACGGAGTTCTCCGAGTTCCCCATGCGCACCACGGCGGACTACCCGAGCCATCGCGAGCTGATCACATACTTCCGCGACTTCGCCGACCACTTCGGGCTGACCGAGCACTTCCGCTTCGACACGAGGGTCACGTCGCTCGACCGCACGGAAGACGGCGGCTGGATGCTGCGGGCCACCGGCACCGCCGGTGACGCCGGCGGCACGGGCGAGGCGACGCAGCAGCGCTACGACGGGGTGATCCTCGCGAACGGCACGCTCGCGGAGCCGAACGTCCCGGCGTTCCGCGGCGAGTTCAGCGGCGAGCTCCTGCACACCAGCGCCTACAAGTCCGCGACCCAGCTGACCGGCAAGCGCGTCCTCATCATCGGCGCCGGCAACTCCGGCTGCGACATCGCCGTCGACGCCGTGCATCACGCGGCATCCGTCGACATGAGCGTGCGTCGCGGCTACTACTTCGTGCCGCGGTATCTCTTCGGCAAGCCGTCCGACACGCTCAACCAGGGGCGGCCGCTGCCCGCTCGTCTCAAGCAGTTCGTCGACGCGCGGGTGCTGCGCGCCTTCACCGGCGACCCGGTGCGGTTCGGCTTCCCCAGGCCCGACTACAAGATCTACGAGTCGCACCCGATCGTCAACACGCTCATCCTCAACCACCTCGGCCAGGGCGACCTGCGCATCGTGCCCGACATCGACCGCTTCGACGGCCGCACCGTCCGCTTCCGCGACGGCTCGTCGGGCGAGTACGACACCGTGCTCCTCGCCACCGGGTACAAGCTCGACTACCCGTTCGTCGATCGCAGCGCGCTCGCCTGGAACGGCATGGCACCGCGCCTCTTCCTCAACGCGTTCACCCCGTCGTTCAACGGGCTGTACGTGATGGGCATGATCGAGGCATCCGGAATCGGCTGGCAGGGGCGCTACGAGCAGGCCGAGCTCATCGCGGCCTACCTCGCGGCGCTCGAGCGCCACCCCGACCGCGCCGCGGCCTTCCGCACGAGGGTCACCAGCGAACCCTGGCCGGACCTGACCGGCGGGTACCACTACCTCGGCCTCGAACGCATGTCGTACTACGTCAACAAGGACGCCTACCGCAGCGCCGTCCGCGCTGCCACGCAGGCGTTGCGGACGGATGCGGCCGCCCGGCCGTCTCGGCGGGGCCGCCTGGTCCGCAAGAGCGCCGGCGTGCAGGTCGCAGGCGTGCAAGGCGGCGGTTCACACGCCGCCGAGAAGAAGGTGACGGCATGAACCCGGACGACGTCCTGCTCAACTTCAATCCCGGGACGCTCGTCATCCTCAACGTGGTGCTCGGGCTCATCATGTTCGGCATCGCGCTGGACACCACCATCGACGACTTCAGGGTCGTCGCCCGCAAGCCCAAGCCCTTCGTCATCGCGATCCTGGCTCAGCTCGTCGTGCTGCCGGCGGTGACCTTCGGGCTCACCCTGATCCTGCCCGTGACACCGTCGATGGCGCTCGGCATGATCCTCGTCGCCTGCTGCCCGCCCGGCAACATCTCGCAGGTGCTCACGCACCGCTCCGGCGGCAACGTCGCGCTGTCGGTGTCGATGACCGCGGTGTCGAACCTCCTCTACATCTTCGTGCTGCCGCTCTCCGTCGCGTTCTGGGGGTCGCTCCACCCCACGGCGCGCGACCTGCTCGTCGCGGTCGAGCTCAACCCGTGGTCGATGCTCGGCGACATCCTGCTCATCATCGGCGTGCCGTTCGCCCTCGGCCTGTTCATCCGCAACCGGTTCCCGGTCTTCGCGGGAAGAGTCCAGCCGTGGGTGAAGTGGTTCTCGCTGATCGCGCTGGTCGGGTTCATCGTTGCCGCGCTCGCGGGCAACTGGGCCTACTTCGTGGCCTTCCTCGGCATCATCGTCCTCGTCGTCACCATCCACGACGCCGTGGCGCTGGGCATCGGATACACGACCGCCGTCGTCGGCGGTCTCGGGACCCGGGAGCGAAAGGCGATGACGTTCGAGGTCGGCATCCGCAATGCGGGTCTCGGCCTCGGCCTCGTCTTCGCGTTCTTCGGCGGCCTCGGCGGCATGGCCATCGTGGCCGGCTGGTGGGGCATCTGGGACATCATCGCCGGTCTCGCCGTCGCCGCCCTCTGGGCCCGCCACACCAAGCGGCGCACCGGGTCGGCGAAGGGCGACGCCTCGCGCCACGCGGTGCGGAGCGGGACCCCCCGGTCCGGCGCCGCGGAACCCGGCGCCTCGGCGGGAGCACCGGAATGAGCCGCGCCGGGCACACCGGCGCGGCGCGCGCTGCCGCCGCGCTGAGCAGCCTCTCGACGCAGCCGATCACCGTGACCGATCCCGCTGCGCACCGCGTCCGCCACGAGCGCGTGCGGGTGCTGGTCACGGGCGGCGCCGGCTTCCTCGGGTCGCACGTGGCCGCAGCGCTCGTCGCGCACCCGGACGTGGACCTGGTCGTGGCGGGCGACGTGCGGCGGCCCGAGCATCCCATCGAGGGAGTCGTGTACGACGACTGCGACGTGACGCGCGCCGCCGGACTGGTGCCGCTGCTCGAGCGTCACCGCATCGACGTCGTCGTGCACCTCGCCGCGATCGTCAACCCCGGCCGCGACCACGACCTCGAGTACCGCGTCGACGTCGACGGTTCGCGCCACGTGCTCGAGGCCTGTGTCGAGGCCGGTGTGCGGCGCGTCGTGGTGTCGTCGTCAGGAGCCGCGTACGGCTACCACGCCGACAATCCCGCGTGGCTGCGCGAGTCCGACCCCGTGCGCGGCAACGACGAGTTCCCGTACTCCAAGCACAAGCGCCTCGTCGAGCAGCTGCTCGCCGGCTACCGCACCGCGCACCCCGAGCTCGAGCAGGTGGTGTTCCGAATCGGCACGATCCTCGGTCCCACGGTGCAGAACCAGATCACCGCGCTCTGGGACGGCCGGGCGCTGCTCAAGGTGCGCGGCTCGGAGTCGCCGTTCGTCTTCGTGTGGGTCGACGACGTCGCCGCCGCGATGGCGCGCGCGGCCACCGACGGACCCCCCGGGGTCTACAATGTCGCCGGCGACGGCCGCGTCACCGTGCCAGAGATCGCGCAGCGCCTGGGCAAGCCGGTCGTGACCGTGCCCGCCGGCGTCCTCGGCTTCGGCCTCCGTGTGGGGCGGATGCTGCGCCTCACCGTCCACGGCCCCGAGCAGGTCGGCTTCCTGCGCCATCGTCCGGTGCTCGCCAACCGCGCCCTCAAGCAGGACTTCGGCTACACACCCAGCAAGACCTCGGCCGAGGCGTTCGAGGCGTACCTGGCCACGCATCCCGGCGTCGCACGCCGCTGAGCAGCGGATTGCACACCCAGCGGTCCAGGAATCTCCGGTTTCCGGGACCCAGAACCTGCACAACCCGGACCGCACTCAACTCGGTCGCGCCTGCGTATCCGGGCCACTTCCGATGTCGCGACAGCTAAGGACGCCATCCCGCGCGCACCAATGCCCGGCGGACGAGGTCGATGGCGACGCTCGGGTCGGGCGTCAGGTGGTGATGGAGGATTCTGACCAGCTGCCAATCGAGCTCGGCGATGTCTCGCCACCGGTCGGCATCGCGGGCGAACTGGTAGACATCTTCGGCGTGCTGTCGACCGTCGTACTCGACGGCGACACGGTACGCCGGGTACGCCAGGTCGAGGCGCGCGGCGAGGCCGCCATCGGGCCGGATCAACTCCAGCGCCAACTCCGGCTCAGGCAGTCCCGCATCGGTCAGCTCCAAGCGGAGCTTCGTCTCCCGCGGCGACTCCGAACCCTCGCGTACCCGGTCGAGCAGCGGCTGCAGTCGGGCGCATCGCGCCCTCGACGCCTCGGCGCGCAGCTGGTCGATCGTGGCCAGCCGCCGGCGGCGCGCGACGAGGAAGTCGGCTGCAACGATGAGCTCGACATCGGGAAGATGAGCCGACGCCTGCACCCACGCCCGATCCGGGGCCTCGATGCGCAGTCCCGCCACCCGCTGCGCGGCGGGCTCTCGCGGCGCGAGCCGATGCGATACGACGATTTTCGTACGGGCGGGATTCCGCGGTCTGATCGCGGAGACGTGGATCACCTCGTCCCACACGTCGGGCGTCGGTGCCCCGTGGAGGATCAGCGCGGTGGAGTGACTGAAGAAGTCGCTCTCGTGCATGCGCGTAGCGAACTGCCGGCAGCGCCTTCGGAAAGCGCGCAACCGAAGCTCGCTCCGCGAGAGCTGCGCCGAAGGGCGCGCGTCGAGCTCGTCGACGTGCCGCCACTCGCGGACTCCGTGGAAAGGTCGCTCGAAGAGCGGTCCGTCGAGCGCTCCGCGCCCGACCCCGCGGGCAATGGCGTCGCCGACCCGGAACGGTTCATTGCCGAATGGGGAGTCTCTTGTCGTCACGCACCCGAGTCCACCGCAGCGCCCGCGCGGTCTCGTTCCCAGCTGACCTGATCTGTGCGCAGCGCCGCAATCCGCCTCGCTGTGGAGGAGGCGCTGTCCGACGATGTCGCACGGCGCGCGTGCGCTCGGCGGTCCGGCTCGCACCTGGGTCCGGTCCAGGAATCCCAGGGACCCGGCCTCCGGAACCTGCGAAACCTGGACCGCACACCTCGGCGCACCGGCTCGCACCTGGGTCCGGTCCAGGAATCCCGGGCTCCCCGCGCCCAGAAGGCGCGAATCCTGGACCGCGCCTGCGCAAGAGACCCGCGAATCCTGGACCGCGCCTGCGCAAGAGACCCGCGGCTGCACGGCGCCGCACGAACGAGCGGATGCCCCGAGCCGAGGCATCCGCTCTCCGATTGCGAAGCGACTACGCGTCGAAGCCCTCGGCGATGAGGTCGATGAGCTCCTCGCGCTCCTCCACGGGAAGGAAGGCGCCGGCCGCGGCGTTGAGCTGGAACGCCTCGAGGTCGTCGAGCCCGTACTCGAAGGTCTCGACGAGCAGCGCGAGCTCGCGCGTCAGCGACGTGCGGCTCATGGTGCGGTTGTCGACGTTCACGGTCACTGAGAAGCCGAGCTGGTACAGCAGGTCGAAGGGATGGTCCTCCATCGTCGTGCCCCAGCGCTCGATCGCGCCCGTCTGCAGGTTGGACGACGGCGACAGCTCGAGCGGGATCTCGCGGTCCCGCACCCAGCGGGCGAGATCGCCGAACTGCACCAGCACCTCTTCGCCGGCGCGGGAGACGACCTCGAGGTCCTCGGCGATGCGCACGCCGTGGCCGAGCCGCAGCGCACGGCCGTCGATGAGCGCCGAGCGGATCGACTCGAGCCCGGCCGCCTCACCGGCGTGGACGGTCGCGGGGAAGAACTCCGACGCGAGGTAGTCGAAGGCATCGCGGTGGTTCGAGGCGGGGAACCCGTCCTCGGGGCCGGCGATGTCGAAGCCGACCGCGCCGCGGTTGCGCCACTCGACGGCAAGGCGAGCGATCTCCAGCGACCGGTCGGTGTGACGCATCGCGGTGATCAGCTGACCGACGCGGATGTCGTTGCCCCGACGTTCAGCGGCATCCTCACCCTCCTCGATGCCCTCCTGGACGGCGGCGACGACCTCGTCCAGCGACAGCCCTCGCGCGAGGTGCTGCTCGGGCGCCCACCGCACCTCGCCGTAGATCACGCCGTCGGCGGCAAGGTCCTCGACGAACTCCCGCGCGACGCGCGTGAGGCCCTCGCGGGTCTGCATCACGGCGGTCGTGAGGTCGAACGTCTTCAGGTACTCCACGAGGGAACCCGAATCGCTCTTCTCGGCGAACCAGTCCGCCAGGTCGTCCGGCTCGGACTCCGGGACATCGAGCCCGATCGCATCGGCCAGCTCGATGATCGTCGCCGGCCGCACGCCGCCGTCGAGGTGATCGTGCAGCGACACCTTGGGCAGGCTCCGGAGCGACAGACCGTCGAGAATGGCGTCGCCGTGCTGGTCGATGGGCATGGATTTCTCCTCGATTGCGATCGCGAGTGGGGGTGGAGGACGGATGCCGCGACCCGGCGCCGCGCCGGATCCCCGGCGCGGGACTGACCCAGCCTAGGCGGTGATGCGTTCCAGGACGAGAGGAGCGGCAGCCGGCGCCTCGGCGCCGATCTGCCACGCGCCGTCGACGGCGTCGAGGGCGCGTTCGAAGCGCGAGTCATCCTCGCCGAGCAGGGTGAACAGCGGCTGGCCGGCAGCCACCTGATCGCCCGGCTTGACGTGGAGGTCGATGCCCGCGGCATGCAGCACCGGGTCCTGCGCCCGCGCGCGACCGGCACCGAGGCGCCACGCGGCGATGCCGAACGGCAGTGCCTCCATGCCGGTGACGTATCCGGCCTGCGTTGCCGTGACCGTGTGGGTCTCGTTCGGGGCGGGCAGCGCGGCATCCGGATCGCCGTCCTGCGCGCTGATCATGGCGCGCCAGGCGTCCATCGCGCGGCCGTTCTGCAGTGCCGCCTCGACGTCCGCGTCCGGCTGCCCCGCGAGCGCGAGCATCTCGCGGGCGAGCGCGACGGTCAGCTCCACGACATCGGCGGGGCCGCCGCCGGCGAGCACCTCGACGGACTCGCGCACCTCGTTCGCGTTGCCGATGGCGAGCCCGAGCGGCGTGTTCATGTCGGTGAGGAGCGCGGTCGTCGCGACGCCCGAGTCGGTGCCGAGCGCCACCATGGTGCGGGCCAGCTCGCGCGCGCGCTCGACGTCGCGCATGAACGCCCCCGAGCCGAACTTCACGTCGAGCACGAGCGAGTCGGTGCCCTCGGCGATCTTCTTCGACATGATGCTCGACGCGATGAGCGGGATCGCCTCGACCGTGCCGGTGACGTCGCGCAGCGCGTACAGCTTCTTGTCGGCGGGCGCGAGCCCGGAGCCGGCGGCGCAGATGACCGCGCCGACGTCGCGCAGCTGCGCGAACATCTCGTCGTTCGACAGCGCCGCGCGCCACCCCGGGATCGACTCGAGCTTGTCGAGCGTGCCGCCGGTGTGACCGAGCCCTCGGCCCGAGAGCTGTGGGACCGCCACGCCGAACGAGGCGACCAGCGGGGCGAGCGGCAGCGTGATCTTGTCGCCGACGCCGCCGGTCGAATGCTTGTCGACGGTGGGCTTGCCGAGTCCGGCGAAGCTCATGCGCTCCCCCGACGCGATCATCGCGTCGGTCATGACGCGGATCTCGTCGCGCGTCATCCCGTTGAGGAGCACCGCCATCGCGAACGCCGCCATCTGCGAGTCGGCGACGTAGCCGCGGGTGTACGCGTCGACCATCCAGCGGAGGGCCGGCTCCGCCACGGCGCCGCCGTCGCGCTTGCCGCGGATGACGTCGACCGCGTCGAACGGTTCGACAGCGTCACCGGTCATCGCGCCGCCTCCTCGAGATCCCGCGGGCCGAACGCGTCGGGCAGCACCTCGTCGATCGTGCGGATGCCCGACACGGTCTCGAGCAGCATGCCCGGGATGGCGAACTCGTTGAGCAGCTGCCGGCAGCGTCCGCAGGGCATGATCGTGTCGCCGTGGCCGTTCACGCACACGAAGGCCACGAGGCCTCCTCCGCCCGACATCTGCAGCTCGCTGACGAGGCCGCACTCCGCGCACAGCCCCACGCCGTACGACGCATTCTCGACGTTGCAGCCGGTGACGATGCGCCCGTCGGTCACGAGCGCGGCGGCTCCCACCTTGTAGCGGGAGTACGGTGCGTACGCGCGCTGCATGGCATCGGTCGCGGCGGCACGCAACTCGTCCCAGTCGATATCGGTCACTTCAGGACTCCGTTCACGGTGAGGGAAAGCGTCACAGGGGTCCCCTGCCGTTGCGTCGAGCCCACCGGACCGTCCGTCCGACTGTCCGGGTATCCGGAGGGTCGGCGGCGGCGGGTCCGGATGCCGCGGCTCGGCATCCGGCGCTCGTCACGGTCGCGGCGGGCACGGTCACCCCTTTATGTAGGGCTTGCCCGCGGCGGCGGGGCCGCGGATCTGCCCGGCGAAGCCGGCGACGGCGATGATGGTCACCAAGTACGGCAGCATCAGCATGAACTCGCTGGGAATCGGGGTCCGCAGCACGGTCAGGAGATTCTGCAGGTTCGTCGCGAAGCCGAAGAGCAATGCCGCGAGCGTCGCACGCACGGGGTCCCACCGGCCGAAGATCACGGCGGCCAGAGCGATGAAGCCAAGACCTGCGGTCATCTCCTTGGTGAACTGTCCGACCGACACCAGCGTGAAGTAGGCACCGCCGATCCCGGCGATCGCCCCGGCGAGCGAGACGTTCCAGAAGCGGCTCATGTTCACCTTGATACCCACGGTGTCCGCGGCCTGCGGGTGCTCGCCCACTGCCCGCAGACGCAGACCCCAGCGAGTGCGGTAGAGACCCCACGCGACCACGGCCACGGTGATGTACATGAGGTAGACGATGAACGTCTGGTTGAAGAGCACCGGCCCGATGATGGGGATCTCGCTGAGGACGGGGATCTCCCAGCGCGTGAAGCGCACCGGCCGATTCAGCTCCGCCTCGTTCGGAACGAGCAGCGCACCGTAGAGGAACCCGGTGAGACCCGTGACGAGGACGTTGAGCACGACACCGACGATCACCTGGTCGACGAGGTACTTGATGGAGAACGCCGCCAGGACGAATGCGACCAGGACGCCGCCGATCATCGCTCCGACAAGCCCGACGAAGGGGTTGTGCGTGATGCTCGCCAGCAGCGCGGCACTGAACGCGCCGAAGAGGAACTGCCCCTCGATCGCCACGTTGACGACACCGACGCGCTCGCCGATGACACCTCCGAGCGCACCGAAGATGAGGGGCACCGAGAGCGACAGCGACCCGAACAGCAATCCGGTGACCGGCACCAGACCGCCTGCCGAGGCCCACACCAGGAACGCGAAGATGGCGAGGAATCCGAACACGATCGGCAGCCAGATCCCGGTACGGCGATACGAGACGGCGTCCCAGAACGCCCACAACGTCAGCAGCACCAGGAGCGCGACCACGATCCAGCAGGTCAGCGCGGTGGGAACGCTGACATTGGGCAGTGCGATCGACGATCCGGGGTCGCCCAGCCGGAACGTCGAGACGCCGTTGCGCGGGACGAACAGGAAGAGCAGCGCGAGCAGCACGGTGGCGATCGCGAGCGTCACGGGCAGCTTGAGGTGGCGCACCTTCACCGTGGAGAGCTGGATCGTGCTGTCAGGCACGGGAGCCGAAGCAAGCGCGGTCATGCGGACACCGCCTTCTTCGCAGCCTTGGCTCTCGCCTTCGCGGCCTTCTCTGCGTCGGTCTTCGGCAGGAAGAAGATCGTGCGGACGAGCGGCGGCGCCGCAATGAACAGCACGATCAGCGACTGCACGACGAGCACGATGTCGACGGGGATCCCCTGCGAGGCCTGCATGGTGAACGATCCCGCCTTCAGCGCCCCGAACAGGATGCCCGCGGCGAACACGCCCCATGCCCGGCTGCGGCCGAGCAGCGCGACGGTGATCGCGTCGAAGCCGATGCCGGCATCGATCAGCCCGTCGAACCCGGCGGTGACCGAGCCCTGGATCTGGTTCATGCCGGCGAGGCCGGCGAGGCCGCCGGCGAAGAGCATCGCGTAGATGTACATGCGCTGCACCGAGATTCCGGATGCCCGTGCGGCATGCGGGTTCTCGCCGACCGCGCGCAGGCGGAAGCCGAGGCTCGAGCGCTCGACGAGCCACCACACGAACACCGTGGCCGCGATGACGATGATGAAGCCCCAGTCCAGGAGCGGGAAGCGGGGCCCGAGGAGGTCCGGGAACTGCGCGTTCGCGGGCGTCGCCGCCGAGATCGGCTGGCCGCCCGCGGGACGCTGCAGGATGCCGGGGGTGCGCACCATCCACGTCACGAGATAGAACGCGACGTAGTTGAGCATGATCGTGAGGATCACCTCGTGCGCACCCGTGCGGGCCTTGAGCACACCGACGATGCCACCCCAGATCGCGCCGCCGGCGATGCCCGCGGCGAGCGTCAGCGGGAGCTGGAGGAACATCGGAAGGTCGAGGTTGTACGTCAGCAGCGCCGCCGTCGCGCACGCGATGAGGATCTGGCCGCGGCCGCCGATGTTGAACAGGCCCACGCGGAACGCCAGCGCCACGCCGAGACCGGCGGCGATGAGTGGGGCGGCGAAGCCGAGGGTGTTGGTCAGCGGACGGATCTGCGTCGCGAAGTCGTTGGCGCGGGGGTTGAACACCGCGCCGCGGAACATCGCCTCGTAGCCGCCGTAGACCGCGCTCCAGATCGCTGCGAACGTGTCGCCCGGCCGGGCGAAGAAATAGCCGGCGGACTCCTGGACGTCTTCGTCGGTGAGCGCCATCAGGATGCCGCCCACGATCATGGCGACGACGATCGCGAGGACCGTCGTGACCCAGTTGCTGCGCAGCAGGTCCTTGATGAAGACGTTCTGCCGCGGCGGGGGCGGCACCTCGCCATCGACGGCGCCGGGCGCCTCGGGGGTCGGTGCCGGGATGTCGGGCGATCCGGTGAGGGGGCCGGAGACGGGCGGGAGCTGTTCGGGAGGCAGGCCCTTCAGCGGGTCGCCGCTCGCGGCGGGGATCTGACCGCTCACAGGGCCGCCTCCTCTGGCTTCTCGCCGGCCATCATGAGACCGAGAACGTCACGGGGGGTGTCACCGGGCACGATGCCCACGATCGCGCCGCGGTACATCACCGCGATGCGGTCGGCGAGCGCCGCGACCTCGTCGAGCTCGGTCGAGACCACGACGACGGGGATGCCGGCATCCCGCGTCTCGACGATGCGCTTGTGGATGAACTCGATCGAGCCGACGTCGACGCCGCGCGTGGGCTGCGCCGCGACCAGGATCTTGAGATCGCGACTCATCTCGCGGGCGATCACGACCTTCTGCTGGTTGCCGCCCGAGAGCGTTCCGGCGGGGACGTCGGCTCCCTGGGTCCGGATGTCGTACTCGGCGATGCGCGCTTTCGCGAAGTCGTCGAGCACTCCGCGGCGGATGGTGCCGCCCGACACGAAGGCCTTGTCGCCCGACCGGTCGAGGATCAGGTTCTCCGCGACGGAGAAGCTGCCGACCAGTCCGTCCTCGGTGCGGTCCTCGGGAACGAAACCGACGCCCTCGTCGAGGATGGCGCGCACGCTCCTGCCCACGAGCTCGACCCCGCTGAGCTCGATCGATCCGCTCACGCGGTCGGCGAGACCCACCATCGCCTCGATCAGCTCGGTCTGTCCGTTGCCCTGGACGCCCGCGACGGCCAGGATCTCCCCCGGGCGCACGTCGAAGCTGATGTCGTCGACGACGACGGTGCCGTCGGCGGTGACGACGCGGAGGTCGCGCACCTCGAGGCCGCCCGCGTCGGAGACCTTGGGCGCGTCCTTGTGCACGGTGAGCTCGACCGCGCGGCCGACCATGAGCGACGCCAGTTCGGCGTTGGACGCCGTCGGCGACGCCTCGCCGACGACCTTGCCCAGCCGGATGACCGTGATGCGGTCGGCGACCGCCCGGACCTCGCGCAGCTTGTGGGTGATGAAGACGATCGAGGTGCCCTCGTCGCGCAGCTGGCGCATGATCGCCATCAGCTCGTCGGTCTCCTGCGGGGTGAGGACCGCTGTGGGCTCGTCGAAGACGAGCACCTTCGCGTCGCGCGAGAGAGCCTTGATGATCTCGACGCGCTGCTGCACGCCCACGGGCAGGTCGCCCACGATCGCGTCGGGATCCACCTCGAACCCGAATCGCTCTGCGACCGCGCGGACGTGCTGGCGGGCCTTGCCCAGGTCGAGCGCTCCGAGCGCCTTCGTGTCCTCGTGGCCGAGCATGACGTTCTCGGCGACGGTGAAGACGGGAATGAGCATGAAGTGCTGGTGCACCATCCCGATGCCGGCGTTCATCGCGTCGCCGGGGCCCCGGAAGTGCTGGACGACGTCGTCCAGGAGGATCTCCCCCTCGTCGGCCTGGTAGAGGCCGTAGAGCACGTTCATGAGCGTGGACTTGCCGGCGCCGTTCTCGCCGAGGAGAGCGTGGATCTCACCGGGCTGGACCACGAGATCGATGTGGTCGTTGGCGACGAGGGACCCGAAACGCTTCGTGATCCCACGGAGCTCGAGCTTCATATCTGCACCCTATATATCCAGTCGGCCATGGCGCCATCAGGTGTGCGCGCCGGTGGGCTCGGAAGAACGCGGCCGGGTGGAGTCTCGTCCACCCGGCCGCGTGCTGTGTCTCCTGCTGCCTTACGGCGAGCTGGGCGAGGTCACCTCGAGCTCACCCGAGATGATCTGCTCCTGCAGCGTGGCGAGCTCGTCGGCCAGACCCTCGGGAAGCTGCGACTCGAACGAGCCGAAGCCCGACAGGCCGACGCCCTCGTTCTCGAGCGTGCCGACGTACGGGGTCACGTCGAACTCGCCGGTGGAGGCCTCCAGGGTCGCCTGGTAGACGGCCTCGTCGATGCGCTTCATGATCGACACCAGCACCATGTCGGCGACCGACGGGTCGGCGACCGCGAGGTCGGAGTCGACGCCCAGCATGACCGTGCCCGTGCCACCGTCGGTGATGGCGTCGCGCGCGCTCTGGTAGATCGGGCCACCGACCGGGAGGATCACGTCGACGCCCTGGTCGAGGATGCCCTGCGCGGTCTGCTTGGCGGTGTCGTTGGCGGCGAAGCCACCGGTCATCGAGCCCTGCTGGGCCTCGACGTCCCAGCCGTAGGTCTCGACCGCGGCGCCCTTGTCTTCGTTGTACTTCTCGACGCCGTCGACGAAGCCGTCCATGAAGATCGTGACCGGCGGGATCGGGATGCCGCCGAACGTGCCGACCTTGTTGACGCCGGCGTTCGCGGACCACGCGGCCGCGGCGTAGCCGCCGAGGTACGCGGCCTGGACCGTGTCGAACATGAGCGGCTTGATGTTGGGGGCGTCGGTGGTGCCGTCGCCGATGTCCTTGCCGTCGTCGTCGGTGGCGCCGGTGTTGTCGGCCCAGTCGTCGATGATCGCGTAGCTGACCTCGGGGTTCGCGTTCGCCGAGGCGATCGTGTCGGCGGACAGCTTGAAGCCGACCGACACGATGAACGTGCAGCCCTCGGCGATCAGGTTCTCGAGGTTCGGGGCGTAGTCGTTGGCCGAGCTCGACTCGACCTCGATGGCCTCGACGCCCAGCTCGTCGGCGGCGCGCTCCATGCCCTCGAGCGCGGACTGGTTGAACGACTTGTCGTTGAACCCGCCGTCGTCCGAGACGAGGCAGGGGGTGAAGCCCTCGACGACGTTGCCGGCGTCGCCCGTGGGGTCCGTCTCCTCAGGGGCGGAGCCGCAGCCCGCGAGGGCGATCAGCAGGCCCGCGGCGGCTGTGACGCCGACGAGCTTCTTGGTGCGTGAGATGGTCAACTCAGCCTCCACTACGTTCCCCCGCGTCCTTCACGGGGACTGCACAAAGTTACCCACTGTGACGGCGCGTTTGCGTACTCCAGAGGCCCCTGTTCGCGAAAGGTTACAAAGACGCAATCTGGGGGCGATGAGGAGAGCGGATGCCGCCGCCCCAGCCCTGCCGTGCACGCCGGTGTCCGCGCGCCTGCTGACGGCTGGTGCGCGCGAATGCGCGGCCGGTCAGAGGACCTCGCCGCGCCCGCTCAGCTTGAGTGCGTCGACGACGCCCTTCACGCGCTGCGCGTGCTCGCTCGTGGTGACCAGGAGCGCGTCCTCGGTGTCGACGACGACGATGTCGCGCACGCCGATCAGGCTGATGACGCGTCGCGTCTGGCTGACCACGATGCCGCTGGCGGCGTCGGACAGGATGCGCGCGTTCTCGCCGAGGATCGCGAGGTCGTTCTTGCGGCCGTGCGAGTTGAGCTTGGCGAGGCTCGCGAAGTCTCCGACGTCGTCCCAGTCGAAGTGGCCGGGGATGACGGCGAGGCGGCCCTTCGCGGCCGCCGGCTCGGCGACCGTGTAGTCGATCGCGATCTTCTTGAGCGTCGGCCACACCCGGTCGACGACCGGTCCGCGCTCCTCGCGGTCGTCCCACGCCTCGGCGAGGTCCATCAGCCCCGCATACAGCTGCGGCTCGTTCTCGGCGATCTCGCCGAGGAGCACGTCGGCGCGCGAGATGAACATGCCCGCGTTCCAGAGGTAGTTGCGGTCGGCGAAGTACTCCTTCGCGGTGTCGAGATCGGGCTTCTCCACGAAGCTCTCCACCAGCGCGGCCTCGGGCGCGCCGTCGATCGACAGCGCGTCGCCCTTCTTGATGTAGCCGAACCCCACCGACGGCTCGGACGGCTGGATGCCGATGGTGCAGATGTACCCCTCACGCGCGGTGGCCACCGCCTGGTTCACCGCCCACTCGAACAGCTGCGGCACGCGGATGACGTGGTCCGCGGCGAACGAGCCGATGATGACGTCCGGCTCACGGCGCGAGAGGATCGCGGCGGCGAGGCCGATCGCGGCCGTGGAGTCACGGGGCTCGGATTCCAGAAAGACGTTCTTGTCGGCGATGCCGGGGAGTTCCCGCTCCACCGCCGCGCGGTGCGCGCGGCCCGTCACGACCGCGATGCGGTCGGGGCCGGCGAGCGGCTCGAGCCGGTCCCAGGTGTCGCGCAGCAGGGTGCGCCCCGAGCCGGTGAGGTCGTGGAGGAACTTCGGCGCGTCGGCACGCGACAGCGGCCACAGCCGGCTGCCGATGCCGCCTGCGGGAATCACGGCGTAGAAGTCGTCGATGGGTCCTGGCATGCCTCTGAGGCTACCGCCGAACCCGCGCGCGCGAGGGCGGCCGACCTCGCGGCCGGCCGCCGTCGCACCCGATTCAGCCGCGCCGCGGAGAAGTGCCCGGGGTCGCTTGGCGCAGCGACTCGAGCATCGCGTCGAAAGCGGGCTTCGGCGAGTAGTCGTCCTCGAGGATCGTCGCCCAGCCCTCACCGGGGAACACGTCGGGAACCCACGAGTTGGCGTCCGGGAATCCCCACACCGTGAACGAGGAGCAGGCGGTCACATTCAGGCACGCCGTCAGCATGGCGTCGTAGCGCTCGGCCTGCACGGCGACCTGCTCGGGCGTCGGGCCGGTCTCACCCTCCTGCAGCGGGATGCGCACGTCCGCCTCGGTCACCGCCACCTTCAGTCCCAGCGCGGCGAAGCGCTCGAAGTTCGCCTGGATCGAGGTGTCGAAGCCGTAGAGCAGGCTGAGGTGGCCCTGGGCGCCGAAACCGCCGAGCGGCACGCCGTCGGCCAGCATCCGCTGTGCGAGCGCGTAGTACGCGTCGGTCTTCTCGTTGATGCCCTCCGCGTTGTAGTCGTTCAGGAACAGCACAGCCTCGGGGTCGGCTTCGTGCGCCCAGCGGAACGCGTCCTCGAGGAGCGCGATCGGGTCGGCGGCACAGGCCTTGAGGAACGGGTTCGCCTCGGTGCGCAGCCGCACCCCGCCGTTGTCCCAGGTGTCCTGGAAGATCTCGTTCGCGACATCCCACTCGTAGATCTCGCCCTTGAAGTGGCCCACCACGGTGCGGATGTGGTCCTCGAGCACCGCACGTGCCTGGTCGCACGTCCACGTCTGGCTCGCCGCGGTGACCCACGCCGGGTTCTGGCTGTGCCACAGCAGCGTGTGCCCGCGCACCTGCTGGTGGTTGGCCTTGGCGAAGGCGACCAGCGCGTCGGCGGACGCGAAGTCGTATACGTCCGGAGCCGGGTGGACGGCATCCCACTTCATGTCGTTCTCGGGCGTGAGCGACGAGAACTGGGCGCTGAGGACCTGCTGGTACTCGGTGGGGGCGCTGCGGTCGTAGTCGACGAGGTCCCGCTGGCCCCAGACGGCGCTGCCGATGGCGAGATCGCGCGGCGCCTGGTTGCGCAGGGTGTCCTTGTCGGCGTGGCTGTACCCGGGCGGCTCGGCATTCGCTGCCGTCGCGCCCAGGAGAGGGAGTACGAGGGCAGCGGCGGCCGTGGCCACCAGAAGTGATCGGACAGATCGGCGCATGGGGAACTCCTGACATCGTTGTCGGTCATACGCATCGCCGGAGCGGCACATATGTTCTTGCGTACAACAAACGCTAGGCGGCGCTTTGGGGCAGGGCAAAAGGTTTCGGTGCGTTTTCCACGGGACCGCCGACGCGCTCCGAGATCTCTCGACGTCGAGAGAAGTTAGGACCACCTAATCTCCCACTGCAGCGCGACGGGAATAGGATGGTCGCAGCGCCCGCGTGACGCCGACGGCCCGAAGCGCACCGTTACGGGCCCTCTTCGGGGGCCGTCCTCGCAGTCAGAGGTCAGCCCCACCGTGTTTCGATCCAAGGAGGACGGCCGTGTCTGCACCAGCACGCGTCACACCGTCGGTATCCGAGACCACCTCCCGAGTTCCCCGCGGCACGCTGTATCGCGGGAACGAAGGCATGTGGTCGTGGGTGCTGCACCGCATCACCGGCGTCGCGATCTTCTTCTTCCTGCTCGTACATGTCCTCGACACGGCCCTCATCCGGGTCTCGCCCGAGGCGTACGACGCGGTCATCGGCACCTACAAGAACTGGGTGATGGCCCTCGGCGAGGTCGCACTCGTCGGCGCCATCGCGTACCACGCCTATAACGGACTGCGCATCATCCTGGTCGACTTCTGGTCGTGGGCCACCCGCCACCAGCGCCAGCTGTGGTGGGGCGTCCTCGGGCTGTGGGTCGTGACGATGCTCGGCTTCACGCCGCGTCATCTCATGCTCGCCTTCGCTCCGGGAGGAGGTCACTGATGACCACGATCGCCGACCCCCGCGCCCCGTACTCCCCGGTCCGGCGCAAGGGCCCCAACCTCGAGAAGTGGGGCTGGATCTACATGCGCGCCTCGGGCGTGCTGCTCGTGGTCCTCATCTTCGGCCACCTGTTCGTCAACCTCATGCTCGGCGAGGGCATCCACGGCATCGACTTCGCCTTCGTCGCGGGCAAGTACGCATCGCCGTTCTGGCAGTGGTGGGACGTGCTGATGCTGTGGCTCGCGCTGATCCACGGCGCCAACGGCATGCGCACGATCGTCAACGACTACGTGACGCACCCGACGACGCGTCGCGTGCTGGTGTGGGTGCTGTGGCTCGCCGCGGCGTTCCTCATCGTGCTGGGCACGCTGGTCGTGTTCACCTTCGACCCGTGCATCGGCTTCGACTCCGAGACCGCCTCCGACCTCATCATCGGAATCTGCGCATAGCGTTCGGGCGCCCCCCGAGCATCGACCACCGAAAGCATCCAGCGTGAGCACTGAGACCCCTACCGGCACCGAGAGCACTGCAAGCTACGTCAAGGACGGCGTCCACTACCACCAGTTCGACATCGTCATCGTGGGAGCCGGCGGGGCCGGCATGCGCGCGGCCATCGAGGCCGGGCCGGGTGCGAGGACGGCAGTCATCTCGAAGCTGTACCCGACGCGTTCGCACACCGGCGCGGCGCAGGGAGGCATGGCGGCGGCGCTGGCCAACGTCGAAGAGGACTCGTGGGAGTGGCACACCTTCGACACCGTCAAGGGCGGTGACTACCTCGTCGACCAGGATGCGGCCGAGATCCTCGCCAAGGAGGCCATCGACGCGGTCATCGACCTCGAGAACATGGGCCTGCCGTTCAACCGGACGCCCGAGGGCAAGATCGACCAGCGGCGCTTCGGCGGCCACACCGCCGACCACGGCAAGACCCCGGTCCGCCGCGCCTGCTACGCCGCCGACCGCACGGGTCACATGATCCTGCAGACGCTGTTCCAGAACTGCGTGAAGCTGGGCATCAACTTCTTCAACGAGTTCTACGTGCTCGACCTCATCACGGTCGGCGAGGGCACGGACAAGCAGATCGCGGGCGTCGTGGCCTATGAGCTGGCCACCGGCGAGCTGCACGTCTTCCAGTCGAAGGCCGTGATCTTCGCGACCGGCGGCTTCGGCAAGATCTTCAAGACGACCTCGAACGCGCATACCCTCACCGGCGACGGCGTGGGCATCATCTGGCGCAAGGGCCTCCCGCTGGAAGACATGGAGTTCTTCCAGTTCCACCCGACCGGACTCGCCGGGCTCGGCATCCTGCTCACCGAAGGAGCCCGCGGCGAGGGCGCGATCCTGCGCAACGTCTCGGGCGAGCGCTTCATGGAGCGCTACGCGCCCACCATCAAGGACCTCGCGCCGCGCGACATCGTCAGCCGCTGCATGGTGCAGGAGGTCGCCGAAGGCCGGGGCGCCGGCCCGCACCGCGACTACGTGCTGCTGGACTGCACGCACCTCGGCGCCGAGGTGCTCGAGACGAAGCTCCCCGACATCACCGAATTCGCCCGCACCTACCTCGGCGTCGACCCCGTGGTCGATCCGGTGCCGGTCATGCCCACCGCGCACTACGCGATGGGCGGCATCCCGACCAACAATGACGCGCAGGTGCTGAGCGACAACACCACCGTCGTGCCGGGCCTGTACGCCGCCGGCGAATGCGCCTGCGTCTCGGTGCACGGCTCGAACCGCCTCGGCACGAACTCGCTGCTCGACATCAACGTGTTCGGCAAGCGCGCCGGGCGCAACGCGGTCGAGTACGTCAAGACCGCCGACTTCGTGCCCCTCCCCGAGGACCCCGCCGCCGAGGTGCGCGGACTCATCGAGGGCCTGCGCGACAACCAGGGCACCGAGCGGATCGCCGTGCTCCGCAAGACGCTCCAGGACGAGATGGACCGCAAGGCCCAGGTCTTCCGCACCGACGAGTCACTCGGCGAGGTGCTCGAGGTCATCGAAGAGCTGCGCGAGCGCTTCAAGAACGTGCACGTGGATGACAAGGGCAAGCGCTACAACACCGACCTGCTCGAGGCCGTCGAGCTCGGCTTCCTCCTCGACATCGCCGAGGTCGTCGTCGTGACCGCGAAGAACCGCAAGGAGAGCCGCGGCGGCCACATGCGCGACGACTTCCCGAAGCGCGACGACGAGAAGTACATGCAGCACACCATGGCGTACCTGTCGGGGGATGCCGGGTCCTCGCATTCCGAGGACCACATCCGCCTCGACTGGAAACCCGTCGTCTTCACGAAGAACGAGGCGGGCGAGTTGCGCTACCCACCGTTGGAGAGGAAGTACTGATGTCGACCTCGGTCACCGACGTCATCGAGCGCACCGACGCGGATGCCCCTACCCGCGCGGAGGAGACCACGAACGACACCGGCATCCAGTCGTTCCTGGTGACGTTCATCATCCGCCGGTTCAACCCGGAGGTCGACGAAGAGCCGCGCTGGGTCGACTACGACGTCGAGCTGTACTCGACCGACCGCGTGCTGGACGCCCTGCACAAGATCAAGTGGGAGGTCGACGGGTCGCTGACGTTCCGTCGCTCGTGCGCCCACGGCATCTGCGGCTCGGACGCGATGCGCATCAACGGCCGCAACCGGCTCGCGTGCAAGACCCTCATCAAGGATCTCGACATCTCGCAGCCGATCTACGTCGAGGCGATCAAGGGCCTGCCTCTCGAGAAGGACCTCGTCGTCGACATGGAGCCGTTCTTCGCGTCGTACCGCGAAGTGCAGCCGTTCCTCATCGCGAACTCGAAGCCCGAGCCCGGCAAGGAGCGCATCCAGTCGATCGTCGACCGCGAGGTCTTCGACGACACCACGAAGTGCATCCTGTGCGCGGCGTGCACCTCGTCGTGCCCGGTGTTCTGGACCGATGGGCAGTACTTCGGCCCCGCCGCGATCGTCAACGCGCACCGCTTCATCTTCGACTCGCGCGACGACGCCGGCGACGTCCGCCTCGACATCCTCAACGATAAGGAAGGCGTGTGGCGCTGCCGCACCACCTTCAACTGCACCGAGGCGTGCCCCCGCGGCATCGAGGTGACGAAGGCGATCGCCGAGGTCAAGCAGGCCGTCCTGCGCGGACGCGCGTAGACGCTCTGCCCGATTCGCCTCGCGGATGCCGCGGCGCAGCGGGGTGCGGCATCCGGCAGTCGATACTCTGGCTTCCGTGAGCCAACGGGACGACGCGCGCAGACAGGACCGCGCGCGTGCGCAGGAGCACGACGAGGCGCGCGATCAGGCAGATGCCGCGCAACGCGAAGAGGAGTCGCTCAGGGCTCGCTGGGAAGCGACGCAGGAGAACTTGCGCGAGCGGTTCGACCAGCCCCTCAGCAGGGCGACCGCGCTCACGCAGCGCACGATGGCGTGGTTCCCGGTGCGCGTGTGGCGCCACTTCCTCCAGCACAACGGATTCCTGCTCGCGGCGGGCGTCAGCTACCAGGCGCTGTTCGCGACCTTCGCCGCCATCTACGTCGCATTCGCGATCACCGGGCTCTGGCTCGGCGGCAGCGCGGAGGCCGTTGACGGGCTGATCAACCTGATCAACCTCTACATCCCTGGTCTCATCGCCGACGAAGGCGGGCTCTTCACCCCCGATCAGGTGACCGACATCGCCACGAGCAGCGCCGGTGTCCTCGGCATCACGGGCATCATCGCCCTCGGCACCCTCATCTGGACCGCCATCGGGTTCGTGACCTTCGCCCGTCGCGCCGTGCGCGACATCTTCGGGCTGCCGCCCGACCTCCGCAGCTACATCTATCTCAAGGCGCGCGATCTGGTGGGCGCCGGCATGTTCGCACTCGCCCTGGTCGTCGGCTTCGCCGCCACGTCGATCGGCACCTGGGCGCTCAACTGGGCGTTCGCGTTCTTCGGCTGGAGCAACGCGTCCAGCTGGATCGGCGCGACCGCGAGCATCGGCACGATCATCATCTCCTTCGTGATCTACAGCGCGGCTCTCGGAGGGCTCATCCGCTTCCTCACCGGCACGAAGCTGCCGTGGCGCCGGATCTGGCCGGGGGCGCTCCTCGGCGGCGGCGCGATCACCGTGCTGCAGCTCTTCACGGGCTGGCTGTTCATCTACACGCCCACGAACGCCCTGCTGGCGACCTTCGCGATCTTCGTCGGCCTCCTCCTCTGGTTCCGCATCATCGGCATCATCATGCTGGTCGCCGCGGCGTGGATCGCCGTCGCGGCGGAGGACGAGGAGATCCCGCTGCTTCCCCAGACCGAGGCTGAGCGCCTCGCCGCCGAACACGCGGCGCTGCTGGTGGCGGCGCGGGTGCGGCTGCGCACCGCGCAGGAGTCGCGCGACACGGCCCCCTGGTATCGGCGATGGGCGGCCGACCGCGCACTGAAGGACGCGGAGCAGGAGCTGTCCCAGGTCGAGGCGGCCGCCCCGCCCGCTCCGAAGAAGAAGGCCGGCAGCCTGTTCGAGTGAGTGTCGGCGGTGCCGGATAGTCTTGCCGTCGTGTCTCGCCGTGTTCGCATCGCCTCTGTCAACGTCAATGGAATCCGCGCCGCCACACGCAAGGGCATGATCGACTGGCTCGATGCCGCCGACATCGACGTGATGGCACTGCAAGAGGTGCGGGCCACCGAAGAGGAACTGCGTGCGGCCCTCCCGGGATGGGAGATCGTCAACGACGAGGCGCTGTCCAAGGGTCGTGCCGGCGTGGCGGTGGCCAGCCGCGTCCCCTCGACCGAGGTGCGACGGGTCCTCGGCGCGGCCGCCGACGACGCCGCCGAGGTGCTCGACAGCGCGGGCCGCTGGATCGAGGCCGACTTCGACATCGACGGCGAGCGGCTCATCGTGGTCAGCGCCTACGTGCACACCGGCGAGGCCGAGACCCCGAAGCAGGATGCGAAGTGGGCCTTCCTCGACGCGATGGAGAGGCGGATGCCGCAGCTGAAGGCCGCGTCGCCGCTGGCGCTCGTGATGGGCGACCTCAACGTCGGCCACCGCGAGCTCGACATCCGCAACTGGAAGGGCAACGTCAAGAAGGCCGGCTTCCTCCCCCGCGAGCGTGCGTACTTCGACCGCTTCTTCGGCGAGGAGGGCACCGAGGTGACCGGTGCCGACGGATCTCGGGGCCCGGGACTGGGCTGGGTCGACATCGGTCGCCGCTTCCACGGCGACGTCGACGGCCCGTACACCTGGTGGTCGATGCGCGGGCGTGCGTTCGACAACGACGCCGGCTGGCGGATCGACTACCATCTCGCGACGCCCGAGCTCGGCGACCGGGTGGTCGACTACCGCGTCGTACGGGCGCCGTCGTGGGACACCCGCTGGAGCGACCACTCCCCCGTCGTCGCCGACTACACGCTCGGACGCTGAGCGCTGAGGGGCCTGCGAGCAGCACGCAGGGCGACGCGCCGGCCGCGGGGCCTCAGGAGGGATCCGCCAGAGTGACGATGACATTCCCCCGCTTGCGCCCGCTGTCGACGTAGGCATGCGCCTCGCGGATCCGATCGAGCGGGTACACGCGGTCGATCACCGGGCGCACGTCGCCCGCCGCGGCGAGCCGGGCGAACTCCGCAAGGTGGGCGCCGGTCACGGCGCCGGTGTCCTGCACGCGACGGATGCCGTGGCGGACAGGTCGCAGCTTCGATCCGATCATCCCGGCGAGGTCGGCGATGACGAGCATGAGCACTCCCCCGTGACGGATCACGCGACGCGCCCGGCGGTACGGCGCATTGCCGACGCACTCCACGACAGCGTCGTACCGTGCGCCCGATGACGTGAAGTCCTCGCGGGCGTAGTCGACGACGCGGTCCGCGCCGAGCGAGCGCACCAGCTCGGCGTTGCCCGCGCTGCACACGCCGGTCACGCGCGCCCCGAGCCGCTTCGCGAGCTGGACGGCGGCCGACCCCACCGCGCCCGACGCGCCGTTCACGAGCACGTCGTCGCCCTGCCCGACGCCTCCCGCTTCCAGGAACACCTGCGCGGTGCCGAAGCCGAACGGCAGAGCCGCAGCATCGACGAACGCGAGTTCATCGGGGATCCGCGCGACCGCGCCGGCGGCACGGACCGCGACGTACTCGGCGTGGCAGCCGAACGCGGCACCCCGGAGAAGGACGACGCGATCGCCGACGCCGAAGTCGGCGACGCCGGCACCCACCGCCTCGACCACGCCGGCACCGTCCATTCCGAGCACGCGGTGCTTGGGCCGCCGCCAGCCGAGCGCGAACATCGTGGGCAGTCGAAGCCCCCGGGGCACGTCGCGCGCACGCACCCGGTGATCGGCGACGCTCACGCTGGCGGCGTGCAGGCGCACCAGCAGCTGATCCTCGGCGGGCGTCGGGCGCGGCATCCGTTCGACCGACACCACGTCGGGTCCGCCGAAGCGGTCGTACACGGCAGCACGCATGGTCGTGGCGTCGCCGACGACTCCCCCGGCTGTCCCCTCGGAACGGAGCGCCCTCTTCTCGGTCGTGCTCATGTGTCGTCCTCCATCGGCATAGCCTTACACTGTATGACTTACGACGTAAGGTATCCCGATTCGCGCGTGCTGTCCAGACCCGCCGCGAACTCGACCGCTCCGGCCGCCGCGCGGTGACGGGCGGTACCGTGGACCGAGGAGGTGGCACATGACGACGGTCGCGACGGCGTCCCGCCGGGAGCCCCTGTCACGCGAACGGGTGCTCCGCGAGGCCATCCGCCTCGCCGACGATGGCGGCATCGACGCGCTGACGATGCGCCGGCTCGCGCAGCAGCTCGGCGTCGAGCCGATGTCGATCTACTACCACGTGCGCGGCAAGGACGCCGTGGTCACCGGTGCCCTCGACCTCGTCTTCGAAGACGTCGCGCGCCGTGCCGCAGCGGCGACGACTCCAGCTCCGTCGTCGTGGCGCGAGCACCTGCGTGCGCGCATCCTCGCTGCCCGCGAGGTGCTCCTGGATCATCCGTGGGCGCCGCGCGCCCTGGAGTCCCGCGGCACGATGACGCCGGCGTTCGCCGGCTGGGTCGACACGAATGTCGCCGTCATGAGGTCGGGCGGGCTGTCGTGGGATCTGATCCACCACGCGATGCACACGCTCGGCAGCCGCCAGTTCGGCTTCTCACAGGAGCTCATCCTCGACGATCCGCAGGGTGCGGACGGCGTGCCCGACCCCACCGCCGCTGCCGAGCTCGGCAGGCTCATGCCGAACGTGCAGGCGATGCTGCAGGACGTCGTCCACGACGACGAGGCCGGAACGCTCGGCTGGTGCGACGACCGCACCGAGTTCGAGTTCGCCCTCGACATCCTCCTCGAAGGGCTCGAACGGCGCGCCGGCTGAACCGGGCGCGAGGCATGGCGCACGGAAGCCCCGCCCGCCCGGGGCTTCCGTGCGAGGCTCTCGCGGCGGTCGCTCCCGCGCGGCGGTCGCTCCCGCGCGGCGCGCGCCGCGGCATCCGCTTTATAGACTTGCCGGATGAGCAAACCGCGCCTGTACTCCGGCATGCAGCCCTCCGCCGACTCGCTCCAGATCGGCAACTACATCGGGGCCCTCATGCAGTGGCGCGATCTGCAGGAGTCGTACGACGCGTTCTTCTCGGTGGTCGACCTCCACGCCATCACTGTCGCGCAGGACCCGGAGCACCTCCGCGAGAAGACCCGCCGCACCGCCGCGCAGTACATCGCCGCCGGGATCGAGCCGTCGAAGTCGGCGCTGTATGTGCAGTCGCACGTGCCGGCGCACACCGAGTTGGCGTGGATCCTGTCGACGGTCACCGGCTTCGGCGAGGCCGGGCGCATGACGCAGTTCAAGGACAAGTCGCAGCGCTACGGCGCGGAAGTCGCCTCGGTCGGGCTCTTCACGTACCCGGTGCTGATGGCGGCCGACATCCTGCTGTACCAGACCGACATCGTGCCGGTCGGCGACGACCAGAAGCAGCACGTCGAGCTCACCCGTGACCTGGCCGAACGCTTCAACAGCCGCTTCGGCGAGACGTTCACGGTGCCGATGCCGGTCATCCAGCAGGAGACCGCCCGCATCTACGACCTGCAGAATCCGACGGCGAAGATGTCGAAGTCGGCGGAGTCGGATGCCGGCGTCCTGTGGATGCTCGACGACCCGGCCGTGTCGGCGAAGAAGATCATGCGCGCCGTCACCGACTCCGAGGGGTCGGTGCGCTACGACCGCGAGGCCAAGCCCGGCGTCTCGAACCTGCTGGTCATCTACGCCGCCCTGACGGGCCGACAGATCCCGGCGATCGAGGACGAGTACGCCGGCCGCGGCTACGGCGACTTCAAGAAGGGCCTGGCCGAGGTCGTGGTGAACGAGTTCGGGCCGGTGCGCCAGCGCGCCCTGGAGCTGCTCGACGATCCCGCCGAGCTCGACCGCGTGCTCGCCGCGAACGCCGCGAAGGCCGAGTCCGTCGCGAACCGCACGCTCGCCGACGTGTACGACAAGGTCGGCCTCCTCCGCCGCACCCGCTGAGTCGGCGGACGGATCCCGCCGCCGCTGATTCGTCGGACGGAACCCGCCGCCGCTGCCGCGGCATCCATCCGGCGCACTGCGTCACCTGTCCTGCGGGTCGTGGCTCCCTCTTGTGTCGCGGCTGTTGCTGCTCCTCGTCGCCCGTTCCGAACTCAGGAACACCAACCCACCCGGGCGCACGGTGAGGCGGATTTCTGCGGTAGCGCTCGTGCAGCCGCCGAGCCGTTCCTGAGTACGGAACCGATGTTGCCGGACAGCAACGCTCGGCTTGGTTCCGAACTCAGGAACCGCGGAGCACGTGGGCGGAGAATCCGCGGAACTACGCTGCGGTCCCGGGCGGCACATCAAGCGATCCTGAGTTCGGAACGAGCGGCGGGCCCGACGGGTCGACCGCCTTCAGCGGCGGGAACGTGCGGCAAGGACTCCGCGTACGGCGAGGAACACCGAATCCGGGTCGTACATGATGTCCTCTGCGGCCAGCCGGAGCACGACAAGGCCGCGCTGCGCAAGCTTCAGGTCGCGACGGTAGTCCGTAAGCTGCTGCTCCCAATCGCTGTGATGAGCCTTGCTGTCGCATTCGATGACCAGCCATCCGTCGACCACCATGTCGACGAAGCCCACACCGTCGAACTCGACCTGCGGTTCTGCCGTGCTTCCGAGCTTGCGAACCATCAGGCGCACGAGCGTCTCCGGGCCGGACTGCGCACGGCCATCGATCAATCCGCGCAGCACGCCGTACCTCGACGGAAGCAGGTCGAAGATGTCGCTGACCTGGTCTACGGCCATCAATCCCTTGTTCAGCGCGCTGTCGATGGATGCCACCGCCGCACCAGGCGCCTGGCATCGCACGGCATGCGCGAGGGCGGCGACGATGCCGACGCACGTCGCCGCCCCAGGCTGCTCCGGCAGGCTTGTCCAGTGCAGACATGTGCCATGCCTGCGCCGGCGGCTCAGTAGCTTCCTTCGATCATGTGGCGACCGCAGGCGGCTCGACTGCGCGGTGAGGTGTACGTGCAGGCTCGAGTTCGCCAACACGAAGACTCCGAGCAGCTGCAGAAGCGACACGCAGGTGAGCCGCCCGCCCACTCGCACCGCGCGGACAACGGCATCCGGCGCATCGGGCGCCAGGTAACGGTCACGTCGGGCGCGGATGAGGTCTCCCGCTCTCACCGCAGCGGTGATCCCGCGGCGAGTCATTCCGTCGGCGAACAGGTCCGCACGCGTCCGGTGCATCTCCCACATGACCAGTCACACTGCTGCGTTCGCGCACGGCTTCTCAGCCGTCGGCTCCGGATCCGTGCACAACTCCTCCCCCTCTGCGCCGGGGCCCTGCCTGGGGAGGAAGCAGTCCGTTCCGTACTCAGGATCACGGATGCTGCGGCCGCAGACTGATCGCGGAGATCCGCGGGCGCCGGCGCCCGGCGCCTGGTTCGTTCCTGAGTACGGAACGCGTTGCCGGCAGGTTCGGCGGGGAGGGTTCTCGCTCACCGACCCCACCGCAGACGACTGGACCGGTGGGTGTCAGCCCGGCCCTCGTGTCGCCGCTGCGTGGCAGGATGAGCGCATGCCCGAGATGCCCGAGGTGCAGGGACTCGTCGACTTCCTTCGCGAGCGGCTCACCGGCGTGCGCATCGCGCGCGCGACCATCGCCAACATCGCGGCGCTGAAGACGTACGACCCGCCGATCGAGGCGCTGGCGGATGCGGAGATCACCGGCGCCTCGCGCCACGGCAAGTTCGTCGACCTGTCGACGACCGGCCCTCACCTCGTGTTCCATCTCGCCAAGGCGGGATGGCTGCGCTGGTACGACGAGCTGCCCAAGACGGTCATCCGGCCGGGCAAGACGCCGATCGCGCTGCGCGTCGCGCTGTCGGACGGCGCCGGGTTCGACCTCACCGAGGCGGGCACCAAGAAGTCGCTCGCCGTGTACGTCGTGCGCGACCCCGCCGACGTGCCCGGCATCGCACGACTCGGGCCCGACCCGCTCGACCCGGCTTTCACACGCGACACGCTGGCGGGGCTGCTGGCGGGCCGTCGCACCCAGATCAAGGGCGTGCTGCGCGACCAGGCGACGATCGCGGGGGTGGGCAACGCCTACTCCGACGAGATCCTGCACGCGGCGAAGATGTCACCCTACGCCCTCGCGACCTCGCTGACCGACGACGAGGTCACCCGGCTCTTCGACGCGATGACCGAGACGCTGACGGATGCCGTCGCCGAGGCATCCGGCAAGCCGCCGGCCGAACTGAAGGACGCCAAACGACGGGGCATGCAGGTGCACGGACGCCGCGGTGAGACGTGCCCGGTGTGCGGCGACGAGGTGCGCAGCGTCTTCTTCGCCGACAACTCCCTCGAGTACTGCCCGACCTGTCAGACCGGCGGCAAGATCCTCGCCGACCGGCGCCTGTCGCGGCTGCTGAAGTAGATCGGAGCGCTCGGGGCGTCTCGTCTCTGCGTTTCGACTCGCAAGCTCGCTCAGCGACCGCGTTCCTCGCTCGCTCGACGACCGGTGTCCGCACCGGCGGGACGTTGGCTCACGCCCGAAACGCGTCAGTCGCTCGTCGTGCCCATGAGCAGGCGGGCGTCGTCGTCGACCCAGTCGAGCGACTTCGACACGGCCTTGCGCCACTGGCGGTAGCGCCGCTCGCGCTCGTCCTCCGGCATCCGCGGCTCGAAGCGGACGTCTTCGCGCCAGTGCGTGCGCAGTTCGTCCAGCCCGCCCCAGACACCGGTCGCGAGCCCGGCCGCGTAGGCGGCGCCGAGTGCCGTCGTCTCGACGACCTTCGGACGCACGACCGGGATGCCGAGGATGTCGGCCTGGAACTGCATGAGCAGGTCGTCGCGCGTCATGCCGCCGTCCACGCGCAGCTCGTCGAGCGTGCGTCCGGTGTCCTCGACCACGGCCTCGATGACGTCGCGGGTCTGGAAGGCGGTCGACTCGAGCGCGGCGCGGGCGATGTGCGCCTTGTTCACGTAGCGGGTGAGTCCGACGAGCGCACCCCGCGCATCCGGCCGCCAGTAGGGAGCGAACAGCCCGGAGAAAGCGGGCACGAAGTAGGCGCCGCCGTTGTCGTCGACGCTGGCGGCCAGCGTCTCGACGTCCTCCGAGCGGTGGATGATGCCGAGATTGTCGCGCAGCCATTGCACGAGCGAGCCGGTCACCGCGATCGACCCCTCGAGCGCGTACCGTGCCGGCTCGTCGCCGATGCGGTAGCCGACCGTCGTGATGAGGCCGCTGCCCGAGCGCACGATCTCGGTGCCGGTGTTCACGAGGAGGAAGTTGCCGGTGCCGTACGTGTTCTTCGACTCGCCCGCGTCGAAGGCTGCCTGCCCGAACGTCGCCGCCTGCTGGTCGCCGAGGATGCCGGCGATCGGGACGCCGTCGAGGACGGACGGCAGCTGCGAGTGCCCGACGACCTCGGACGACGAGCGGATGGCGGGCATCATGGCCCGCGGGATGCGCCAGGCGGCCAGGAGGTCGTCGGACCAGTCGAGAGTGCGCAGGTCCATCAGGAGCGTCCGCGACGCGTTGGTCACATCGGTCACGTGGATGCCGCCCCGCGCGCCGCCGGTGAGGTTCCACACCACCCAGGTGTCGGGAGTGCCGAACAGCAGCTCCCCCGCCTCGGCCGCGGCGCGGGCGCCGGGGACGTGATCGAGGATCCATTCGACCTTCGACGCCGAGAAGTACGTGGCCAGCGGCAGGCCGGTGGTGTCGGCGAACCGGTCGGCGCCGCCGTCGCTGGTCATCTCGTCGATGCGCGGCTGGGTGCGTGTGTCCTGCCAGACGAGCGCGTTGTGGACAGGTCGGCCGGTGCGCTTCTCCCACACGATGGCCGTCTCGCGCTGGTTCGTCACGCCGATGGCGGCCACCTCTTCGGCGCTGATCCTGGCGCGCGTCAGGCACGACGCGATCACCCATTCGGCGCTGGTCCAGATCTCCACCGGGTCGTGCTCGACCCATCCCGCGCGGGGGAAGATCTGCTCGTGCTCGCGCTGCGACACGGCAACGACCGCGCCCTCGGCGTCGAACACGATCGCACGCGTCGAAGTCGTGCCCTGATCGATGGACAGCACGTGGTCGGGCAACGTCGTCTCCTTCGTCGGTGGGCGGCATCGCCCTCGGTGCCGCGGGCTGCGCCCGGGTGCGGTCAGGCTATCGCGCCGACGCCGGCGCCCACGTCGGATCGGCGGCGTGGACGCGCTCGAGCGCGCGTGCGACCTCCACGGCCGAGCGTGCGGCATCCCAGTCGAGCACGGGGGCGATCGCCGCGGCGACCTCCGCCACCGCCTCGTCTGTCGCGGCGCCGATGAAGGCGATGCTGGTGCGCCGCAGCAGCACGTCGTCCAGGTGCTCCACATCCTCTGTCGCGGCGAGGTGACGCAGCTCCCCCGAGCTGTAGCCGGGCAGGTGCTCCAGTGGGGCGTCCTCGGGATCGGCGGCGATCGCGTCGACCACGGCCTCGGCAACCGTGCCGTAGCGGTCGAGCAGCGTCGCGACGCGCGCGGACGGCACATCGACGGCGTGCGCGGTGATCCACTGCTGACGCGCGCGCTCGGTCGTCGGGAAGCCCCGGCCGCCGCCGATCGGCACACCTCGCGTCGACCGACGGCGTGGCAGGGCGAGCGCCTCCAGGACGAGGTCGGCGAGGTGCTCGGCCGACGCGCGGAAGGTCGTCCATTTGCCGCCGACGAGGCTGAGCACCGTGGTGTCACCGCCGACCAGCGGCGCCGATTCGACGCGGTAGTCGCGCGAGACGAACCCCGGCGAGACTTCGCCATGGCCGGGCAGCGGACGCACGCCCGCGAACCGGTAGACGATCTGCGAGCGCTCCACCGGGATCGAGGGCAGGACCTGGCCGATCAGCTCGACGAAGTAGTCGACCTCGGCCTCGGTGCACACGATCGGCTCGCCCAGGTCGTGTTCGAGGTCGGTGGTGCCCACGAGAACCCGGCCCTTGAGCGGATAGATGAGTACGATCCGGCCGTCCTCGTTCTCGAAGAACAGCTCCCTGCCGCCCGTCGCCCCGAGCAGCTGCGGGTGGTCGAGCACGATGTGCGATCCCTTCGTGCCGCCCATGTAGCGTGTCGGATCCCCCAGCGCGAGGTTGGTCTCATCGGTCCAGGGACCGCTCGCGTTCACGACGACGGATGCCGCGAACGGCGTCTCTGCGCCGGTGGCCGCGTCGCGCAGCACCACCCGGCCCGCGTCGATGCCCACCGCCGCGGTGTAGTTCGCGGCGCGCGCCCGGTCGCGGCCCGCCGTCCGGCCGTCGCGCAGCACGTCGAGGGCGAGCCGCTCGGGGTCGTGCAGCGACGCGTCCCAATAGGTCGCCGTGTATCGGACGGCGGGGTTGAGCAGCGGCAGCTGGGCGAGCGACCGTTTGCGTCCGTGGAAGGTGTGACGCGGCACGGTCCCGCCGCCGAACACTCCCCCGCCTCGCGAGAACGAGTCGTAGATCACGAGCCCGATCTTGATGAGCGCCGCGCCGCGCTCGCGCGGCTTGCCCCCGCCGTGCCGCAGGAAGCGCAGCGGCGCCGACAGCACGCCCGAGAAGGTGGAGAAGATCGGGATCGTCGTCTGCAGCGGCCGTACGTAGTGCGGGGCGATGCGCATCAGCGCGTTGCGCTCGGTCACCGCCTCGTGAACGAGCCGGAATTCGCCGTTCTCGAGGTAGCGGATGCCGCCGTGGATCATGTGCGACGACGCCGCCGACGCGCCGCTGACGAAATCGTCTCGCTCCACGAGCGCGACGTCGACGCCCTGCATGGCGAGGTCACGGAACGTCGCGAGCCCGTTGATCCCGCCGCCGATGATCAGCACGTCCGCATAAGGCCGCGCCGCCAGTTCCTCGAATGCCCGCATCGATCCCGCCGTGTTCATCGCCTCACCATCCCCTTCCCAGGCTACGTCGGTGCCACGACATCGGGCCGAGCGACGCCCGGTGCGCACGGGGCGCGGGTTCATGCGAAGACATGGAATGAATGGCCGGATGCCGCGTTGACTACACTCGAGAGCATCAACGTGCTCCGGGGTCGGTGAGAATCCGAACCGGCGGTGACAGTCCGCGAGCCAAGGCTTCAGCATCCGTGACGGATGACGCCGCGGCCGATCCGGTGGAATTCCGGAACCGACGGTGATGCGACAGGGTTCCTTCGGGAGCGCGGTCGCTAGTCCGGATGGGAGGCAGCACACCAGCGACGCCACAGGCGTCGCCGCTTCCCCTTGCCCCGGAGCGTCGAGAACGACGAGACGAGGGGCGGGATGGCGAGCACGGCGGAACACGACGCGATGCGTCGGGCACTGGCGATCGCACAGCGCGGTCCGCGCGGTGTGAACCCGCAGGTGGGCGCTGTGCTGCTCGGCCGCGACGGCTCGATCATCGCCGAAGGCTGGCACCGTGGCGCGGGCACGCCGCACGCCGAGGTCGACGCCCTCTCGAAGCTCGCGCCGGGTGAGGCGCGTGGAGCGACGGCGATCGTCACGCTCGAGCCCTGCAACCACACCGGCCGCACCGGCCCCTGCTCCGAGGCCCTCATCGCCGCGGGCGTGACGCGTGTCGTGTACGCCATCGCGGATCCGGGCGACCACTCCTCCGGTGGCGGCACGCGGCTGCGCGCCGCCGGGGTCGACGTCGAGGCGGGCCTTCTCGCCGATGAGGCGACGACGCTCCTCGAGTCGTGGCTCACGGTCCAGCGCCTCGGCCGTCCGCACGTCACCGTCAAGTGGGCGCAGAGCCTCGACGGCCGCGCGGCGGCACCCGACGGCACCAGCCAGTGGATCACCGGACCGGCGGCGCGCGCCGACGTCCACCGCCGGCGCGCGGAGGCCGACGCGATCGTCGCCGGCACGGGCACCGTGCTGGCCGACGACCCGGCGCTCACCGCGCGAGCCGAGGACGGGACGCTCCTGTCCCACCAGCCGGTTCCCGTCGTCGTCGGCGCGCGACCGGTGCCCGAGGATGCCACCCTGCGCCGGCATCCCCACCCGTTCCTGCAGTACCCGGGCGATCCAGCGTCGGGGGGCCTCGCCGCAGCGCTCGAGGACCTGCGCACGCGCGGTGTCCAGCGCGTCTTCGTCGAGGGCGGTCCCGCCGTCGCCGCCTCGTTCCTGCGCGAGCGGCTCGCCGACGAGCTGCTCGTGTACGTTGCACCGGTGCTCCTGGGCGGCGACCGCCTGGCGCTGCATGACATCGGCGTCACGACCATCGGCGAGGCGAAGCGCCTGGTCGTGGCATCCGTCACCCCACTCGGCGACGACCTGCTGTACGTCGCCCACCCCACGCCGCCCGCCGCCGACGCGCTGCGAGCACCCGCGCGCGTGGATCAACCGTCGTCGGAAGGAGACGAGTGATGTTCACCGGAATCGTGGAGGAGATCGGCGAGGTCACCGCCGTGGAACCCTCGGGCGACGGCGTGCGCCTGACCGTGCGTGGGCCGAAGGCCGTGTCGGATGCCGGACACGGCGACTCGATCTCGGTCAGCGGGGTCTGCCTCACCGTCGTCGGCCAGGGCGATGGCTGGTTCACTGCCGACGTCATGAAGCAGACGCTCGACATGTCGACGCTCGACGGCGTCGCCGCCGGCCGAGCCGTGAACCTGGAGCGCGCGACCGCGGCACACGGCCGCCTCGGCGGGCACATCGTGCAAGGCCACATCGACGGCACCGGCACCGTCCTGGAGGTGCGCCCCGGCGCACAGTGGCAGGTGCTGCGCATCTCGCTTCCGGCGGAGCTCGCCCCCCTGGTCGTCGACAAGGGCTCGATCGCCGTCGACGGCGTCTCGCTCACCGTCAGCGCCGCGAGCCCCGCTCCCGCGACCGAGGCCTGGTTCGAGGTGTCGCTCATCCCCGAGACGCTCGCGGCCACCACCCTGGGTGCCCGCGTGCCGGGCGACCGCGTCAACCTCGAGACCGACATCCTGGCGCGCCACGTGCAGCGACTCCTCTCATTCGCGGCTCCGGCCGCACCCGCGCTCCGCGAGGCTGCATTCGCGGCTCCGACCGCACCCGCGCTCCGCGAGGCTGCTTTCGCGGCTCCGGCCGCACCCGCGCTCCGCGAGGCTGCCTTCGCGGCTCCGGACGCCGCACCCGAACTCCCCGCGGACGCGTCCGCACCGACGGAAGGAGGCTCGAAATGAGCCTTTCCACGATCCCCGAGGCCCTCGAGGCGCTGCGCGCCGGGCGGCCGGTCATCGTCGCCGACGATGAGAATCGCGAGAACGAGGGCGACGTCATCCTGTCGGCCCAGCTCGCCACTCCCGAGTGGGTCGCCTGGACGGTCCGCTGGACGAGCGGATTCCTGTGCGCCCCTATGCCCTCGGAATGGGCCGACCGACTCGATCTGCCGCCGATGGTGGAGAACAACCAGGACGCGCGCGGCACCGCCTACACGGTGAGCGTCGACGCCGCCGACCGCATCTCGACCGGCATCAGCGCCGTCGACCGCGCCCACACGCTCAACGTGCTCGCCGACCCCGAGTCGACGCCGACGAGCGTCATCCGGCCCGGCCACATCCTGCCCCTGCGCGCCGTCGACGGCGGCGTGCGCGAGCGCGCCGGTCACACCGAGGCCGCGGTCGAGCTCATGAAGCTCGCAGAGCTCGCACCGGTGGGCGTCATCGGCGAGGTCGTCGCCGACGACGGCAGCATGATGCGGCTGCCGGGACTCCAGGAGCTGGGCGCCGAGTACGACATCCCGGTCATCACGATCGAGCTCCTCATCGCCTACCTCGACGAGAACGCCCCCTGCGACCCCGCGATCCGGGGCGCCCACAAGCGCCGCGTGAGCCTGCGCGCCGAGGCGAACGTGCCCACCTCGCACGGCGCGTTCCGGTTCCTGGCGTACAAGGACCGCGTCACCGGCACCGACCACATCGCCGTCGTCTCAGGCGAGCTCGGCGACGCGCCGCTCGTGCGCGTGCACTCCGAGTGCCTGACCGGCGAGGCCTTCGGGTCACTCAAGTGCG
The DNA here is from genome assembly GCF_044987475.1 of Microbacterium sp. ZW CA_36. Lineage (NCBI taxonomy): Bacteria > Bacillati > Actinomycetota > Actinomycetes > Micrococcales > Microbacteriaceae > Microbacterium > Microbacterium sp. ZW CA_36. The sequence goes on along the minus strand of NZ_JBJDRL010000010.1, from coordinate 54,906 downwards.
AGTGCGGCCCGCAGCTCGAGGCCGCCCTCGACGCCATCGAGCAGGACGGCGGCGTCGTGATCTACATGCGCGGTCACGAGGGCCGCGGCATCGGACTCATCAACAAGCTCCGCGCCTACTCGCTGCAGGAGCGCGGCCTCGACACAGTCGACGCCAACCTGGCGCTCGGCCTCCCGGCCGACGCGCGGGACTACGCGGCCGCCGCCGGCATCCTGTCGGATCTCGGCGTCGAGCGCGTGAGGCTGCTGACCAACAACTCCGACAAGGTGAACCAGCTGCGCGAACTGGGTCTCGACATCGTCGAGCAGGTGCCGCTGCTGGTCGGCGTCGGCCCGAACAACCACCAGTACCTGGCGACGAAGCGCGACCGCATGGGTCACCTCATCGCGGAGGCGGACCTCGCCGACGCACTCGCCCAGATGCACGAGGGAGCAGAACGATGAGCGGCAAGGGCGCGCCCCTGGTCACCGGAACGGTCGACGGCACGGGAATCGATGTCGTCGTCGTCGCGGGAACGTGGCACGAGACGATCACCGACGGCCTCATCGCCGGCGCCGAGCGCGCCGTGACGGCCGCCGGCGCCTCGCATCGCATCGTGCGGGTGCCCGGCTCGTTCGAGCTGCCCGTCGTCGCGAAGGCGGCACTGGATGCCGGCGCCGACGCGGTCGTTGCCCTCGGCGTCATCATCCGCGGCGGGACGCCCCACTTCGAGTTCGTCTCGAACGCGGCGACGGACGGGCTCACGCGCGTGGCGCTCGACACGGGCAAGCCGGTCGGGTTCGGCGTGCTGACGCTCGACGACGAGGCGCAGGGCATCGCCCGGGCCGGCCTCGAGGGCTCGGTGGAGGACAAGGGCTTCGAGGCGGCGGATGCGGCGATCCGCACCGCCCTCGTGCTGAGGGAACTTCGGGGCTGACGCAGGTCGGTCGTTGAGCGAGCGAAGCGAGACCAAACGACTGGTGATCGGCTGACCTTCAGCTAGACTGATGGCATGGAGATCCTTCGCCACATCGTCGTGCTCATCCACCTCGTCGGCTTCGCCGTGCTGTTCGGCGCCTGGGTGGTCGAGGCGGTGAACGGCAAGCGGCGATTCACCCGGGTCATGGACTGGGGTCTCGCGATCGCCGCGGTGGCCGGACTCATCCTCGCCGCGCCGTGGGGCATCGAGTACGAGCTCAACTACGTCAAGCTCGGCGTCAAGCTCGTGATCCTGCTCGTGATCGGCGCCCTGCTCGGCATCGGCCGCGGCCGCCAGCGCAAGACCGGGTCGCTCCCACCGGCGATGTTCTGGGCTGTCGGCGTGCTGACGCTCACCAACGCCGCGATCGCCGTGATCTGGCGCTGACGCACGGCCTCAGAGCTTCGATAGCGGATGCCGCGGCCCCGGCCGCGGCATCCGCTTTCCGCATCCCGGGTCTCGGTGCGCCGCTGCGGGAGTAGGCTGGTTCTCCGTGCCGGGCGACACCGTCCGCGCTCACGGTGATCCAGTGCAGTGCCGCCTGACGCGTCACCCTGCGCCATGCGGACGCCCACCGCCGCATCCCACCAGGATGCCCCGCTCCGCGCATGCCCAGGTGAAAATTGACCTCCCCCACCACCGCCGCGATCCCCGCGGCCCCCGCAAATCCCCGTTCCCGCGTCATCCTCGCCAGTCTCGTCGGCACGACGATCGAGTTCTACGACTTCTACGTCTACGCGACCGCCGCCGTCCTGGTCTTCCCCATCCTCTTCTTCCCCACCGGCAACGACACCACGTCGCTGCTGCTGTCGTTCAGCGTGTTCGGCGCCGCGATGGTGGCCCGCCCGCTCGGCGCGATCGTGTTCGGCCACTTCGGCGACCGCTTCGGCCGCAAGGCCACCCTCGTCGCGTCGCTGCTCACGATGGGCATCGCGACCTTCCTCATCGGGTGCCTGCCGACCTACAACGAGATCGGCGTGTGGGCGGCCGTGCTGCTGCTGGTGCTGCGCCTCGCGCAGGGCTTCGCGCTCGGCGGCGAATGGTCGGGCGCGGCGCTCGTCGCGACCGAGAACGCCCCGAAGGGCAAGCGCGCCTGGTACGGCACATTCCCGCAGCTGGGCGCGCCGCTCGGCTTCATCATCGCCAACTCGGTGTTCCTCGCGATCAACTACCTGCTCCCCCACCCCGACGGCGCCGGGCAGCGATCGGAGGAGTTCCTGGCGTGGGGCTGGCGCGTGCCGTTCCTGTTCTCGGCCGTCATGGTCATCATCGGCCTGTGGGTGCGACTGCGCCTCGTGGAGTCCGAGACCTTCGTCAAGGCGGAGGAGAAGGGCGCGATCCGCAAGTTCCCCCTCGCCACCGTCCTCCGCCATCACTGGTGGCACCTGATCCTCGGCACGTTCATCATGCTGGCGACCTACGTGCTGTTCTACCTGATGACGAACTTCACGCTCTCGTACGGCACGAAGGCTGCCGACCTCGAGACGGCGTCCGCCGCGGCGCAGGCCGCCGCCGAGGCCGCGGGCAACCCGTTCGACGCCACCGCCTTCTCGGCGCAGTTCTACCCCGGTCTGGGCTTCGGCTACACCGACTTCGTGGTGATGCAGATCATCGGTGTCGTGTTCTTCGGCATCTTCACGCTGCTGTCGGGCCCGATCGCCGACGCGATCGGGCGTCGACGGCTGCTGCTGTGGGTGACCGGCCTCATCATCGTGTTCGGTCTCACCTTCAACATCTTCCTGCTGCCGCAGGTCGACCCGAAGTTCACCGGCGCGCTGGTGCAGGCGTTCCTCGTGTTCGGCTTCATGCTGATGGGGTCGACCTTCGGACCCATGGGTGCGGTGCTCCCGGAGCTCTTCCCGACGAACGTGCGGTACTCGGGCTCGGCGATCTCGTACAACGTGTCGTCGATCCTCGGTGCCGCGCTCGCGCCGATCGTCGCGGTGTGGCTGTGGGCCTCCGCCGGCGGCAGCCCGGTGCTGGTCGGTCTCTACCTCTCGGCGATGAGTGTGCTGACCTTCATCGCGCTGATCCTGGCGCCCGAGACGAAGGACATCGACTACGACGCCGACCTCGGCGTCGGGGCGACCGGCTCGCTCTGACCTCGGTACCCAAGACGACGGATGCCGCAGCCCACGTGGGCTGCGGCATCCGTCGTTCGGGGCGTTGTGTCTCAGTCGAGGAACAGGGCGCGCAGGCGCTTCGTCGTGAACACGAGACCGATCGCGATCATGACGACGTAATACAGCACGTGCCACCACATCTCGGGCGTGAGGATGCCGGTCGTCAGGCCGCGCACCAGCTCGACGCCGTGCCACAGCGGGAACGCCATGATGATGTGCTGCACCCACTCGGGATAGATGGTGATCGGGTACAGCGTCGCCGAGAAGAGGAACATCGGCAGCAGCACGAAGTTGATCCAGTCCATCTGCTGGAACGTCTTCATGTAACTGGTGACCGCCATGCCCAGGCTCGCGAAACCGAAGGCGATGAGGAGCACGGCGGGCAGCGCGAGGATGGCGGTCCACGCCAGGTTCAGCCCGAGGATCTGCATGATGATCATGAAGCCGGTCGCGTAGAGCAGGCCGCGCAGCAGCGCGTAGAGGATCTCTCCCAGCGCGACGTCGAGCGGACCCAGCGAGGTCGCGAGCATGCCCTCGTAGAGCTTGCCGTAGTTGAGCTTGAAGAACACGTTCCACGTGGAGTCGTAGATCGCGCCGTTCATGGCCGAGACGGCGAGCAGCGCGGGAGCGATGAAGGCCGCGTACGGCACCTCGATGCCACTGGAGGTCTGCACGTCGCCGATGAGGGCTCCGAGACCGATCCCCATCGAGGCGAGGTAGAACACCGGCTCGAAGAAGCCCGACAGCACGACCGCCCAGCTCGACGAGCGCGCGGCGATGAGACCGCGCTGCACGACGGACTGCGGGTTGCCCGCCCAGAGCGCCCGCACGCCGCCGGCACGGGTGACCGCGGTCTCGGTTCCGGTCGCGACGGTCATGCGCCGAGCCTCCTCTGGAAGATGCGGCGACCGATGACGTACCCGCCGATCGACAGCACCAGCAGATACCCGACGTGGATCACGATCGCGAACGGATCGACCGGCATGCCGTAGGTGGCGATGCGGCCGAGCTCGGTCGCGTGCCACAGCGGCGAGACCCAACCGATCCACTGCAGCCACAGCGGCAGGGTGGCCAGCGGGTAGAAGGTGCCCGAGAACAGGAACATGGGCATGAAGATGAAGCGCTGCACGAGCGCGACCTGGCCCTTGTCGTCGGTGATCGACGCGGCGTAGGCCATGTACGGGATGCCGAAGGCGAGGCCCGCGAGCAGTCCGATCGGTATCGTGAGCCAGCCGGTCGCCGGGTCTGGCACGGCCTGGAAGAGCCACAGGAACAGGTAGTAGGCGACCACGACGACGATGATGCGCGCGGACGCGCCGGCGACGACGCCGCCGGCGATCTGCCCCGGCGACAGCGCCGAGGCGCTGAAGCCGAAGAAGTAGCGACGCCACTTGAAACCGGCGATCACCGGGTACGAGAACTCCTCGGACGCCACCGAGATCGCCGCAGTCATCAGCAGCGCCGGCGCGACGAACACGAGGTACGACACCTCGACGCCGTTCTGCGAGATGGGCGCGTCGATGAGGGCGGCAAGTCCCACCGCGAGGCCCAGCAGGTACAGGATCGGCTGCCCGAGGGCGCCGACCACGATCGTCCAGCCGTATGCGCGCATCGCGCGCACCATGTGCTCGGTGACGTACCACGTGCCGAATGCGCGGGGCTTGCGTCCCCACTGCATCGCCTCGGCGCGCAGTTCGTCGAGCGAGAGCTGCGTGGACGTGGCGGCCGGCGCGCCGCCGGGCCGCGGCATCCGTGACTCGCCTGGCTCGCCGGCGGGCGGAGCGTCTTCGGGAACGGAGGTCATTCGATCAGCGACCTTCCGGTGAGGCGCAGGAACACGTCCTCGAGGCTGGAGCGCCGCACGAGCGACGTGATCGGCGTCAGCCCTCGCTGCGTCACCGTCTCGAGGGCCGCCTCGCCGTCGTGGGCGTAGACCAGGATGCGGTCGGGCAGGACCTCGACGCGTTCGCCGATGCCCTCGAGCTGCGGTGCGACCTGCTCGTTGCGCTCCGAGCCGAAGCGCACCTCGAGCACCTCGCGGCTGGAGTGCTCGCGGATGAGCGAGGCGGGGGTGCCCTCGGCCATGATGCGGCCCTTGTCGACGACGATGAGCCGGTCGCAGAGCTGCTCGGCCTCGTCCATGTAGTGCGTCGTGAGCACCAGCGTCGTGCCGCGCTCCTTCAGCCGGAACAGGCGGTCCCACAGCACGTGGCGCGCCTGCGGGTCGAGGCCCGTCGTCGGCTCGTCGAGCAGGAGGATGCGCGGGTCGTTGATGAGGCCGCGCGCGATCGTGAGGCGGCGCTTCATGCCGCCGGAGAGCTGCTCGACCTTGCTCTTCGCCTTGTCTTCGAGCTGGGCGAACGCCAGCAGCTCGTCGGCCTTCTGGTGGCACACCTTGCCGGGCAGCCCGAAGTAGCGGCCGTAGATGTAGAGGTTCTCGCGCGCGTTGAGCTCACCGTCGAGGTTGTCCTGCTGCGGCACGACTCCCAGGCGCGAGCGGATCTCGGGTCCGTAGCGGTCGGGATCGAGCCCGAGGATCGACAGCGCGCCGCCCGTGCGGGTCGAGACAGCGCCGACCATCTTCATCGTCGTGGACTTGCCGGCGCCGTTGGGGCCGAGCAGGCCGAACGACTCTCCGGGCGCGACCTCGAACGACAGGCCGTCGACGGCGAGGAAGTCGGGCTTGCCTTTGACCTTGTAGGCCTTGACGAGGTTCTCAGCGGTGATCACGGGGGCAGGCACCGCACCACACTAACCCCCCGCTCCGACACCGCACAGCGCGCCGACTGCTCCCCTCACCGACCCGTTCACTTGCGCTATGCGTACGCGACCCGCCGCGCGCGGCGTACGTCCAGCGCAAGTGAACCGGGATGGTGAGGCCGGGACGAACGGCGCAGGATGCGTCAACGTGAGTTGACGTCGCGAGACGTGTCAACTACGGTTGACGACGGATGCCGCACCCGCAGCGTCCGTGACCCGACAGCTCATCCTCCGATGGGCGGCCACCAGAGAGGCGATGCGATGAGCGGTGACGACCTGCGCACCCTGATCGGCGCATCGGACGCGCGCGAGCCGCTCGCCGAACTGCACCGTCTCGCCGAGGTCCGCCGCGAGCTCGCTCGCGCCGAAGAGGTGCAGGTGCGCAAGGCCCGCAACCTCGGCTTCTCGTGGCAGGCGATCGCGAGCGCCCTGGGCGTGAGCAGACAGGCCGTCCACAAGAAGTACGGTCGAAGGTAAGCCCCCTTCACGAACGAGGTACACCCATGCCCTCCGCCGAACTCGACGAAGCCCCCGCCGCCGCATCCCCCGCGGCGTCCTCGCCGCGCCCATCGCGCGGACGCGGGCGGCGCGGCAAGAACCAGGAAGGCCCGCGCGCGAGCTTCGCGCAGCTGCTGCCCTACCTCTTCGAGCACAAGCGCACTCTCGCTGTGGTGGTCGTGCTCAGCATCCTGAGCGCGGGCACGTCGCTGGTGCAGCCGCTGCTCGTGGGCGAGGTCATCACCCGGGTGCAGGACAATCTCGACCTCGGCGTTCTGATCTGGGCGCTCGTCGGGTTCGTGCTGCTCTCGTCGCTCATCTCGGGCTGGCAGCACTACCTGCTGCAGCGCACCGGCACTGCCGTCGTGTACTCCAGCCGACGCCGGCTCATCGCCCGCATCCTGCATCTGCCGATCAGCGAGTTCGACGCGCGTCGCACCGGCGACATCGTTTCGCGCGTCGGCAGCGACACGACCCTCCTCTACGCCGCGCTCACCCAGGGCCTCGCCGACTCCATCGGCAACGCACTGCTGTTCGCCGGCGCCCTGATCGCGATGGCGCTCATCGATCCGGTGCTGCTCGGGATCATCGTGCTCGTGATCGGCATCTCGGTGCTCGGAGTCGTGACTCTGAGCGGCCGCATCCGCACCGCGTCCACCGAGCAGCAGGAGAAGGTGGGCGCGCTCGCCTCGGGTGTCGAGCGCGCCGTCGGGTCGATCCGCACGGTGCGCGCGTCGGGTGCGACGGACCGCGAGGTCGAGTCGGTCACCGCGCAGGCGACGGATGCCTACACCGTCGGCGTCCGCATCGCCAAGGTGTCGGCGCTCGTCGTGCCGATCGCCGGCATCGCGCTGCAGGTCTCGCTGCTGGTCGTGATCGGTCTCGGCGGCTTCCGCGTCGCGACCGGTGCGCTGTCGATCGCCAGCCTCGTGACCTTCATCATGTTCCTGTTCATGCTGATCGCGCCTCTCGGCTCGTTCTTCGGCGCGATCACGTCGGTGAGCCAGGCGCTCGGCGCCTTGGGCCGTATCCAGGAGGTGCTGGACCTGCCGACCGAGTCGCAGAGCGACGCCGAGGTCGCTGCCCGGGTGCGCGCGGCCGAGACGCCGTCTGGCTCGGATGCCGCCGCCGAGGCGGCGATCGAGTTCCGCGACGTACGGTTCCGCTACCCCGAGAACGTCGTCGAGGCGCGTCGCAAGGCGGAGTCCGAGGCGCGCGCGGTGCTCGAGAGCGCCCACGTCGACACGTCCACCATCGCGCTCGGCGACGAGTCTGCGGTGGCTCACGCGGAAGGACGGACGGATGCCGCGGCATCCGCCTCCGCCGATGCCGACGTGCTGCGGGGCGTGTCGTTCTCGGTGCCGCGGGGTGCGCGCGTCGCGCTCGTCGGCCCGTCGGGCGCCGGCAAGAGCACGACCCTCGCGCTCATCGAGCGCTTCTACGACCCGACGGACGGCGCCATCCTGCTGGACGGCACCGACGTGCGCGCTCTCGACCGCGACGCGCTGCGCGCACAGCTCGGCTACGTCGAGCAGGACGCCCCGACCCTCGCCGGGACGATCGGCGACAACCTGCGACTGGCGTCGCCCGAGGCGTCGGATGCCGAGTGCGAAACGGTGCTGCGCGCCGTGAATCTCGGCGACGTGCTCGACCGCAACCCGCTCGGCGTCGACGCTCCGGTGGGCGAGTCGGGCGTCATGCTCTCGGGCGGCGAGCGCCAGCGTCTCGCGATCGCGCGGGCGCTGCTGGCCGCTCCCCCGATCCTGCTGCTGGACGAGTCGACCTCGTCGCTCGACGGGCTCAACGAGCAGCGGATGCGCGAGGCGATCGACGCGGTCGCCGCCGGCCGCACGCTCATCGTGATCGCCCATCGCCTCTCGACCGTCGTCGACAGCGACCACATCGTCGTCATGGACCACGGCCAGGTCGTCGGGCAGGGCACGCACTCCGAACTGGTGCGGACGACGCCGCTCTACCGCGACCTCGCGAAGCACCAGCTGCTGGTCTGAGCCTCAGCGCAGCGTCACGGGGAACAGCTCGGTCCGCGCGATGACGCGGTCGCGCTCGGCGGCGTTCGCGGTGCGGCGAGGATCGGCCAGGTAAGCGTCCAGCGCGGCCTGGTTCGGGATGCGGTAGACCTGGGTCTCGAGCGGGCGGCCCTGCATCCCGTCGCCGACGGCACGGACGTCGAGCACGATCCCGTGGTCGGGCAGCAGAGCGAGCACGCCGTCCTCGTAGGCGACGAGCGCGTCTTCAGCACCGGGGTGAGCCCAGAGCAGGCAGCACAGGATGATCTCGGAATCGGCCATGTGCGTCATCCTGCCACCACCGTCGCGGCCCGCTGCTCATCGCCGCCCACATGAACCGGTTCACTTGCGCTGAACGTACGCCCGGACCGCGTGTCGACGTACGTTCAGCGCAAGTGAACACGGACCGAGCGCGCGGGGAGCTCGGTAGAGGTGCACGACGAAGGATGCCCCGGCCACCGCACAGGTGAGGCCGGGGCATCCGCTCTTCGTGGAGCGGGAGTCCGCCGAGGTCAGGCGCGCTGCAGGCGGTACCGCAGGGCGGCGAGCTCGGCCCACAGTGGAGCGGGGACGCGTCCCTCGAAGGTGCGGTAGAACTCCTCGGTGAGGTCGGCCTCCTGCAACCACAGCTGCGGGTCGACGGCGAAGAGCTCGTCGAGATCGGCCTTCGACACGTCGGTGCCCTCGAGATCGAGGTCCTCGGCGCGCGGAAGGCGACCGATCGGACTCTCGACGGCGCCGACCTCACCCTCGATGCGACGGATGATCCAGTCGATCACGCGCGAGTTGTCGCCGAAGCCCGGCCACAGGAAGCGTCCGTCCGTGCCCTTGCGGAACCAGTTCACCTGGAACACGCGCGGCGCGCGGTCGAACCGCAGCTTCTGCCCGACCTTCAGCCAGTGCGCGAAGTAGTCGGCCATGTTGTAGCCGCAGAACGGCAGCATCGCGAACGGGTCGCGGCGCAGCTCGCCGACGGTGCCCTCGGCGGCCGCGGTGCGCTCGGACGAGACGTTCGAGCCCATGAAGACGCCGTGGGTCCAGTCGGTGGCCTCGACGACGAGCGGCACGTTGGTGGCGCGGCGCCCGCCGAAGAGGATAGCGTCGAGCGGCACGCCCTGCGGCGCGTCCCAGTCGTCGGCGATCTGCGGGCACTGCGCGGCGGCGACGGTGAAGCGCGAGTTCGGGTGGGCGGCGGGGCGACCGGATGCCGGTGTCCACGGGTTGCCCTCCCAGTCGGTGAGCTCTGCCGGCGGCTCGTCGGTCAGGCCCTCCCACCAGACGTCGCCGTCGGGACGCAGCGCGACGTTGGTGAAGATCGTGTTGCCCCAGAGCGTCTCGACCGCGGTCACGTTGGTCGAGGCGCCGGTACCCGGCGCGACGCCGAAGAAGCCCGCCTCGGGGTTGATGGCCCAGAGGCGGCCGTCCTCGCCCGGACGCAGCCACGCGATGTCGTCGCCGAGGGTCTCGACGCGCCAGCCCGGGATGGTCGGGCGGAGCATCGCGAGGTTCGTCTTGCCGCATGCCGACGGGAAGGCTGCGGCGAGATGGTAGGCGCGTCCTGCCGGGTCGATCACCCGGATGAGCAGCATGTGCTCGGCGAGCCAGCCCTCGTCGCGGCCGATGACCGAGGCGATGCGGAGGGCGAAGCACTTCTTTGCGAGGATCGCGTTGCCGCCGTAGCCCGACCCGTACGACCAGACCTCGAGGGTGTCGGGGAAGTGCACGATGTACTTCTCGTCGTTGCAGGGCCACGCGACGTCGGCCTGGCCGGGCTGCAGCGGCGCGCCCACCGAGTGCACCGTCTTGACCCAGGGGGCTCCGCCGGCGATCTCGCGCAGCACGTCGGTGCCCACGCGGGTCATGATGCCGATCGAGGTGACGGCGTAGGCGCTGTCGGTGACCTGCACGCCGATGTGCGAGAGCGGCCCGCCGACGGGGCCCATCGAGAACGGCACGACGTACATCGTGCGGCCGACCATCGAGCCCTCGAACAGCGGAGTGATGGTGGCGCGGATCTCGTCGGGCGCGGCCCAGTTGTTGGTCGGGCCGGCGTCCTCCTCGCGTTCGGAGGCGATGAAGGTGCGCCCCTCGGTGCGAGCGACGTCGCTGGGGTGCGACCGTGCGAGGTAGGAGCCCGGGCGCCACTCGGGGTTGAGCTTGATGAGCTTCCCCTCGTCGACCATCTCGCGCAGCAGCGCGTCGTTCTCGGCACGCGAACCGTCGACCCAGTGCACGCGGGCGGGCCGGGTGAGCGCGGCGATCTCGTCGACCCAGGCGCGCAGTGCGACCATGCCCTCGCCCTGAACGGTCGGCAGTTCGCCATACGTCCGCGTGGTGCCGTTCGATGTGGCAGTGGGATGCGCGGTGGAAGCGGAGCCTTCGGTCCGGGTGAAGATGTCGGCAAGGGCCATGGTGTCGCTCCTCGTTGATTCGACCGTCGGATGGTTTCGACGATGCAGATTCGTGCTCTTCCTCTACTTTCGACCCTGATGGATGCCTCTTCCCACGAAACCTCGCGTCAAGAGTCGCGATTCTTTCGCTACGATCAAGGAATGCCCCCCACCTCCCTGGAACTGTCGACCCTGGGCCACCGCATCCGCCATCAGCGTCTGGCCCACGGCTACACCCTGGATGAGCTCGGAGCCCTGGTCGGCGTCGCCGGAAGCCAGCTCAGCCTCATCGAGAACGGCAAGCGCGAGCCGAAGCTCTCGCTCCTCCAGGCGATCGCCACCGCCACCGGCGTCGATGTGGCCGAGCTCCTGTCGACCGAGCCGCCGAACCGGCGGGCGGCGCTCGAGATCGAGCTCGAGCGCGCGCAGACCAGCTCGGTCTTCCGCCAGCTGGGCGTGCCGCCGATCAAGGTGTCGAAGGGCATGAGCGACGACACGCTCGAGTCGGTCCTGGGCCTGCACCGCGAGCTGCAGCGCCGGGAGCGCGAGGCCATCGCCACCCCCGAGGAGGCGCGTCGCGCCAACACCGAGCTGCGTCTCATGATGCGCGCGCGCGACAACTACCTGCCCGAGATCGAGAAGCTCGCCGAGAAGCAGCTCAAGTCTGCCGGGCACGTCTCGGGCGCGCTCACCCACCGCACCGTCAGCATCATGGCCGAGAAGCTCGGCTTCGAGCTCATCTACGTCAACGACCTGCCGCACTCGACCCGCTCGGTGACGGACCTCGAGCACGGCCGCATCTACCTGCCCCCGGCATCCATCCCCGGCGGTCATGGCCTGCGATCGATGGCGCTGCAGGCGATGGCCCACCGCCTGCTCGGGCACAAGCGCCCGACCGACTACGCCGACTTCCTGCAGCAGCGGCTCGAGATCAACTACTACGCGGCGTGCTGCCTCATGCCCGAGACCGCGTCGGTCGCGTTCCTCCAGCAGGCCAAGAAGGACCGCAACCTCGCGGTCGAGGACTTCCGCGACGCGTTCGGTGTGACCCACGAGGCGGCGGGCATGCGCCTGACCAACCTCGCGACCCACCACCTGGGGATCAAGCTGCACTTCCTCCGCGTCGACGGCTCGGGAGCCATCTCACGCGTCTACGAGAACGACGACCTGCCCCTGCCGATGGACGTCACCGGCGCCGTCGACGGGCAGATCGCCTGCCGCAGGTTCTCGGCGCGCGCCGCGTTCTCGGAGCAGAACCGCACGACCGAGCACTACCAGTACACCGACACCCCCGCGGGCACCTACTGGTGCTCGACGCAGACCGGCAGCACCTCGGCGGGCGAGTTCTCGATCACCGTCGGAGTGCCCTTCGACGACGCGCGGTGGTTCCGCGGACGCGAGACGCAGAAGCGCGCCACCTCCACCTGCCCCGACGAGTCGTGCTGTCGACGCGTCGCCTCCGACGTCTCGGAGCGCTGGTCGGGCAAGGCATGGCCGAGCGCGCGCGTGCACATGCAGATGTTCTCGCCGCTCCCCCGTGGCGCGTTCCCCGGCGTCGACGACAACGAGGTCTACGACTTCCTCGACCGCCACGCCTGACGGGAACCCGGTCCCTGAGCCTGTCGAAGGGCGCTAGGCGGTGATGAAGTCGCGGTAGCGGTCGAGCGCGGCCGCGACTTCCTCGTCGGTCGACAGCTCGGCGGTGAACAGCTCGGGGATCGGATCGTCGGCGTGGCGTCCGACGGCGACCGAGTGGGTCCAGACACCCACGATCTGGCCGCGGGCCACGATGATCGGCCGCACGATCCCGTTCATGCTCGGACCGATGGCGGTCAGGAACTCCGGCGCGCACGGGACCGTGCGATCGGCGTACGAGATGTAGTACTCCTCGAACGGCGGGAGCGCGACGACCTGGGGCGCGGTCGGCACGAGCCGGGGTCGCTTGCCCGCGACGATGTACTGCGGCTCGGGTTCGTCGCCCACGACGACCAGGCGATCGGATGCCGCCTCCGCCGCGCTGCGGGCGGTCCCGAGCGGCAGCGACGACCACCACGCGAAGTCCCGGGCGCCTGCCGGCCCGTGCGAGGCGATGAAGCGGAAGAAGTACTCTGCGAGCGGATCCGCCGGCGTCGCCGGCTCGCGCACCCACTCGTCGACGAGCACGAGGGACTGCTCGCGGGTCGGACCGCTCTCGCGGGGCACGACAGGTCCCTGGCACACCACTCCGCGCAGCGACAGCGCGACGAGCAGATGGTAGCCGCGCTGCTTGGCGGTCGAGACACCCGCGAGCTCGAGCACCTCGAAGAGCTCCTTGCGCGTCAGGCGGTTGCCGCCGCCGAGGGCGGCGCGCACGGCCGCCTCGGCCCGGTCGAGCTCCGGCCCGTCGATGCCCTCCGCGCGGTGGACGGCCGCCGCCTGCCGACGCTGCCGCTCCCCCGTGATGGACAGCACCCACGCGAGGTCTTCGGCGGGGATGACGTGGATCGTCCCCCGCATGGTCCACGACCGCACGATCTCGCCGCGGTCGAACGCCGCATCCACGTCGCGGATCGTGGTCCGGCCGCTCGTGCGGGCCGCCAGCGCCCAGCGCCCGCCCCAGAACTCCTGGCCCTGCGTCGCCAGCATGTGGCGCGCTGCGTCCGCGACGCTCCGCGCGGGAGCGCTCAGCCGATGGGACCGGAGCCGTTCGTCGCGCGTGGTCGAGGCTGCGTCCATCCGCCCATCATGGCGCAGGCCGCGGACGTGCGGTGTCCGCGATCGGGTGGTCAGCGCTGATGTGCGTCGTCGTAGGCCGCTCGGGATTCCTCGATGCTCGACTGGTTCTCGATCGCCCAGTCGGCGAGCGCCCTGGCGTGCTGGATGAGGGTGCCGCCGAGCTCGGTGAGCTCGTACTCGACGCGCGGCGGCACCTCGGCGTGGACGGTGCGGGTGATGAGCCCGTCCCGCTCGAGCTGGCGAAGCGTGAGCGTCAGCATGCGCTGCGAGATGCCCGGGATGTGGCGCTGGAGCTCGGTGAACCGCAGACGCTCGCCGCGCAGGGTGCCGATGACGAGCAGCGACCACTTGTCGCCGATGCGGTCGAGCACATCGCGGATCGCGCGCCCGTGATCCGTGCCGGACGGGTCACCCTCGCACGAACGCTCGTACCCGGTGAGCGCGGGCGTACCCGCGACCTCGACGGTGAGTGCCTTCGCCATCCGATGTCACCTACTTACATCCGTGTGCCTTTTGTACGCGTCTTTCGAGTGACGCATCATGGGGTTGCTTACAAACAGTAACAGACCCCACGATCTCTCCCTGGAGCACCCATGACCATCGCCCTCTGGATCCTCAACGGCCTGCTCGCGCTCGCGTTCATCGCGGCCGGTTCGATGAAGATCGCCCGTCCGAAGCCCGCCCTGGTCGCGAGCGGCATGACCTGGGCCGACGACTTCGCCGACCCGACCGTCAAGCTCATCGGCGCCGCCGAACTCATCGGCGGCCTCGGCCTGATCCTCCCGCTGCTCACGGGCATCGCGCCGATCCTCACCCCGATCGCCGCCGCGGCGCTCACCATCGTCATGGTCGGCGCAATCGTCGTCCACGCCCGTCGCAAGGAGAACGCGACGCCGTCGATCGTCCTCGCCGTGCTCTCGGCAGCCAGTGCGGTGCTGGGCTTCCTCGTCGTGCTCTGATCCCCGATGACATGCGGGAGAGCGGATGCGCGGCTCGCGGCATCCGCTCTCCTCGCTCTGAATATGCGCCCAGCTCAGCCGAGTCGGCCGAAGGTGGCATCGATGTCGGCCATCTCCATCGCCGCCGTCGCTTCGATGAGCGCGATGAGGTCCTGGTCGGCGCCGGGAGAGAACTCCTCGGGCCGCTCCGGCGCGATCTCGATGGGCACGCCCTCGGGCGCTTGCTCGCTGGCGTCGAGGTTCGTGTCGTCTCCGGACGGCGACATGCCTTGGAAGATCTTTCCGGCCTGCGACTGGTCCCCGAGGTCGAAGGAGAACTGCTTGCTCTGAAGGCCCAGGTCGAGGAGCCGCTTCACCTCGGGGAAGCGCTCGGCGTTGGTCTTGGGGATCGGAAGGGTGCTCCTCCAGTTGACGCCCAGCGTTTCGAGGGCCTTGGCGTAGGCGTTCTCGTGCGCCTGGTCCCGCACGATCAGGTACGAGATCGTGGATCGCGCGGTCTTGTTGTCAGTCATCTCGTACAGCCGGCATTTCTGCAGGCGACCGGTGGATTCGAGCATGAGGTTGTAGAGCAGATCAAGGACGAGGTTGCCCGAGTTGTAGACATAGCTGCCGCTCCACGGGTATCCGACCGCGTCCACCGGCAGCGCGCCCTGAGCGCCGACCAGATAGTGGTGGATGTTGCCGTGGTCCAGCGCGATGCTCAGCGGGGTCGCGCCGCCCGCACCCGGTAGGTCGAGCGGGTCCCCCTTCTGACCCTGGTATGCAGGAGAGCCGTCGAGCAGCCGCGCGATCGTCGTGCCGATCAACTCGACGTGACTGATCTCCTCGGTGCCGATGCCCTGGATGAGGTCCTTGTAGGGCTTCGCGCTGGTTCCGCGAAAGTTGATGCTCTGGAACAGGTATTGCATCATCGTGCGCATCTCGCCGAACTGACCACCCAGACCCTCCTGCAGCGCGTTCGCCGCGGCGGGATCCGGCTCGTCCTGCTCGATGGGGTTGATCAGATTCTGGAGGTGGAAGTACATGAGGTTCCTTTCCGACGTGGACGTGGCCTCTACGTTGTGGTCCTGATCCGACGTCGGCACCGGGATGGACACGGCTGGCGACGGCGCGTACTATCGCGCGGCCTCCCTTCCGACCTTCGAGGAGCGCGTTAGCCAGGGCGCGCGGGAGCGCCGAGCCGGCGCGGTCGATCAGGCTCGGAACGGCATCGATGGCAGCCGTGGACTCCACGGCGACGGGTGCAGGTCAGTCGTGGGTGTCGGTCCAGGCCGCGATGTCGACGCCGTGGTTGTCGGGCGATGCGAGCGACCACCACGCGGGCGCGTGCGAGTCGTCGACCAGTCTGCCGCCGGCGGCGAGCGCTGCATCCACCCGCGCGCGGGCCTGGTCGGCCGGCACGAAGACGTCGAAGTGCGTCCGGCCCCTCGCCGGAGTGTCGCCGCTGATCGGGTTGAAGGCGAGCTGCGGCCCGCAGCGAAGCGGGTCGACGGCATCCGTGTCTCCGAAGGCCTCGTAGCCCAGCGCGGCGGTGAAGAACGGTCGCACATCGGCCTGGGAGTGCTGGGCGACGTAGATGCCGATCGACTGCGCGAGCGAGGGATCGGGCGTCAGCTGCAGCTCGGCGGCGGCTCGGGAGACGGCAGCGGCGAACTCCACGGCGGCCGCGGGGGTCCCCTCCGGGCCGCGGTGAGGGATGCGCACGACGACACCCTCGGGACGCACGTCGACGTCGGGCAGTACCCCGAATCGCTCGGCGGCCGTGATGACCGGGGCGAGGAGCCCCGCCGCGTGGGACAGCGATGTCGAGGTGAAGACGGCCTGGGGGCCTCTGCCTGTGACGCGCCAGTCCGAGACCCCCGGCGCTCGGTGGAACTCGGCCGGGGTGATCCAGCCCGATCCGCTCGTCGACTCGCCCATGGGAGCTCCTTCGCTTGTCTGCGCCCAGGGTAGTCGGAGGCCTGGACACACGGGACGGCTCAGCGGCGTCCGATCTTCACGCCCCACGCGCCGAAGCGAACAGAGAGATGAGCGGATGCCCCTCCCCGGGCATCCGCTCATCTCGTGTCTTCGATTCAGGCGGGGTCAGAACGGGTTGGGTGTGAGGGTGTACTTCGTCTGCAGGTACTCGTGGATGCCCTCGGCGCCGCCCTCGCGGCCCAGGCCCGACATCTTCCAGCCGCCGAACGGCGCGGCGGCGTTGGAGACGACGCCCATGTTCAGGCCCATCATGCCGGTCTCGAGGCGCTCGATCATGCGCTGCCCGCGGGCGAGGCTCTCGGTGAAGACGTACGAGACGAGACCGTACTCGGTGTCGTTCGCGAGGCGCACGGCGTCGTCCTCGGTGTCGAACGGGATGATGGCGAGCACCGGTCCGAAGATCTCCTCGCGGAGGATGTCGGACCCCGGCTGCACGTCGGTGACGAC
Organism: Microbacterium sp. ZW CA_36; assembly: GCF_044987475.1. Lineage (NCBI taxonomy): Bacteria > Bacillati > Actinomycetota > Actinomycetes > Micrococcales > Microbacteriaceae > Microbacterium > Microbacterium sp. ZW CA_36. The sequence continues at coordinate 38,049 of NZ_JBJDRL010000010.1, read as the reverse complement.
GGTCGGCTCGTAGAACGTCCCCGGCCCGTCGATCTCGTTGCCGCCGGTGGCGACCTTCGCGCCGCGCGAGACGGCATCCTGCACCAGCTGCGACGCCTTGGCGACCGCACGGTCATCGATCAGCGGGCCGATGGTCACGCCCTCCTCAGTGCCGCGGCCGACCGTGAAGCCGTTCACCCGCTCGGTCACGCGGCGCGCGAACTCGTCGGCGACCGAGCGGTGCACGATGAACCGGTTCGCCGCGGTGCACGCCTGGCCGATGTTGCGGAACTTCGCAAGCATCGCGCCGTCCACCGCCTTGTCGAGATCGGCGTCGTCGAAGACCACGAACGGCGCGTTGCCGCCGAGCTCCATCGACGTGCGAAGCACGCCCTGGGCGGCCTGCTCGAGCAGCCGCTGACCGACCTGCGTCGACCCGGTGAACGACAGCTTGCGCAGGCGCGGATCGCGGATGATCGGCTCCGACACGGCGCCCGAGGTCGACGTGGTGAACACGTTGACGACGCCCTTGGGCAGGCCCGCGTCCTCGAGCAGCTTCGCGAAGAACAGCGTGGTCAGCGGCGTGAGCTCGGCGGGCTTGATCACCACGGTGCAGCCCGCGGCCAGGGCCGGCGCGATCTTGCGGGTCGCCATCGCGAGCGGGAAGTTCCACGGCGTGATCAGGAAGCACGGACCCACCGGATGCTGCGACACGATCATGCGACCGGTGCCCTCGGGGTTCGCGCCGTAGCGGCCCTGCACCCGGGCCGTCTCCTCGCTGAACCAGCGCAGGAACTCGCCGCCATACGCGACCTCGCCGCGCGCCTCCGCCAACGGCTTGCCCATCTCGATCGTCATCAGCAGCGCGAAGTCCTCCTTGCGCTCCTGCAGCAGATCGAACGCACGACGCAGGATCTCGGCACGCTCGCGCGCCGGCGTCGCCGCCCACCCGGGGAACGCCTCGACCGCCGCATCGAGCGCGGCCTTGCCGTCCTCGGGCGACGCGTTGGCGATCTCCTTCACGACCTCGCCGTTGGCGGGGTCGTAGACCTTCAGCGTCTTGTCGCCGGATGCCGCGCGCCACTGCCCGCCGATGAACAGCCCGTCGGGCACGGACGCCAGCAGCTCGGACTCACGGGTTTCGGTGATCGTCGTGGTCACGGGGACTCCCTTGTCGTTTCACGGACGCCGCGTATTCACGGCATCCGTTCTGTCGATGTCTACCGGGCCAATTCTGCCCGCCGCCGCCGCAGCGGCCGATATACGCGATGTACAGCTCTGTGTGTTGTTTCGCCGCCGCGGACGCACTCAGCCGGCGACGGTCGCCGGCTCGTGCTGGGGCAGGAACACCTGGGCGAAGAAGGCGGCGAGCTCGTCGGTCGCCTGGAGCGGGAGCACGGCGGCGACGTACTGGTCGGGGCGGACCACGATGACGACGCCGTCGCGCGAGAGCCCGCGCTCCTCGAAGATGTCGTCGGTGGTCCAGGCGCTGGGCGCCGCCGCGTAGACCTTCTCCCAGTCGATGAGTCCGAGCGGTCCCGTCCGCGGCAGGAACAGCTCGGGTACCCGTGAGATGTCGACGTCGTCGAAGCGCTGCTGGTAGACGACCTTCACGTCGAAGACGGCGTCGATGTCGGCGCCCTCCGGCGTGAAGCGGTGCACGGGCGACTGCGGCGACGCCATGAACTCCGCCCAGTCCGAGAGAACGGATGCCTCCCCCGCCGCCGGGGCGTCGGCGAAGGCATACACGCGCCAGCGACCGTCGGCCCTGGCGTGGTGACCGAGATGCACGGCGTTGCCGTCGCACACCCGGACGACCTCGACGGACTTGAAGCGCTTGCCCAGCGGGAAGCCCTCGGCGAGCTGCTGGTGCGCGGCATCCGTCACGATCATCGACGGGCCGTACTGCGTCATGAACCCGGAGGGGAACTCGGCGGTGCCGAGGTAGAACGTGGCGAGTTCCTGCGGGTCGGAGATCTCCTCGGGCTTGCGCGCCATGAGCGCCGACCACTCGCGGTCGAAATCGATGAGCTGCTGCGCGACGGGCTGACGCTCGGCCGAGTACGTCGAGAGCAGGGAGGCAGGACTGAGGCCGGTGAGGACATGCCCGAGCTTCCAGCCGAGGTTGAAGCCGTCCTGCATCGAGACGTTCATGCCCTGTCCGGCCTTGGCGCTGTGCGTGTGGCAGGCGTCGCCGGTGAGGAACACGCGCGGGTCGTGGCCCTGGTCGACGTCGACGTCGTCGAACTTGTCGGTGACGCGATGGCCCACTTCGTACACGCTGTGCCACGCGACCTGCTTCACGTCGATCGTGTACGGATGGAGGATCTCGTTGGCGCGGCGGATGATCTCCTCGATCGGCGTCTGACGCACGCGGTGGTCGTCGTCGCTGGCCACCTCGCCCAGATCGATGTACATGCGGCTGAGGTAGCCGCCTTCGCGCGGTATGTGGAGGATGTTGCCGGCCTCGGAGTTGATCGCGCACTTGGTGCGCCAGTCCGGGAAGTCCGTGTTGACGAGGACGTCCATGACACCCCACGCGTGTGCCGCGAACGCTCCGACGTGCGAGCGGCCGATCGCCTCGCGCACCCCGCTGCGCGCGCCGTCGGAGCCGACGACGTACTTGGCGCGCACGGTGCGCTCCTCGCCGGCGTGCTCACCCGCGGCGTACTTCACGCGCACCTCGACCGGGTGCGCGTCGGCGCCCTCGCCTGCGTTGTCGTGCACGGTGAGGCCGACGAACTCGATGCCGTAGTCGGGGACGATGCGGCCGGGGCCGAGGGCTGCGGCCTCGGCGAAGTAGTCGAGCACGCGCGCCTGGTTCACGATGAGATGCGGGAACTCGCTGATCTTGAAGGCGTAGTCCTCGGTGCGCGCGGTGCGGATGATGTTGCGCGGGTTCTCGGGGTCGGGGCCCCAGAAGTTCATGTAGGCGATGTTGTACGCCTCGGCGACGATGCGCTCGGCGAATCCGAACGCCTGGAACGTCTCGACGCTGCGCGGCTGGATGCCGTCGGCCTGGCCGAGCACCAGGCGTCCCTCGCGGCGCTCGATGATGCGGGTCGTGACGCCGGGGAACTGCGACATCTGGGCGGCGAGCAGCATGCCGGCGGGGCCGGATCCGACGATCAGCACGTCCACCTCGTCCGGCAGTGCGGCGGGGCGATCGACGCCGGTGCCGGCGGCATCCTGCACCCGCGGGTCGGCCGAGACGTAGCCGTGGTGGTGGAACTGCATCGGTGTCCTCCTCGGACGACGGTGTCGAGGGCTTGTGGCCTGGGAGCTTGTACTGAGGATCGCCGTGTTCTATATTCGAACACGCCGTTCTACTATTGAACAGATCGTATACGACCCGCGTCGACGCGGCAAGACCGCCGTGCGACGAGACAGCGAGCCCCGTGTCCCCTGCCACCTCCACCGCTCCCGCCTCGCAGACCCTGAGCCGCGGCATCCGGATCCTCGAAGTGCTCGCCGAGGCGCGCGGGCCGCTGTCGATCGACGAGATCGCCCAGCGGCTCGACGTGCACCGCTCGGTCGCCTACCGGCTGCTGCGCACGCTCGAGGATCACGGGCTGGTCGAGCGGGATCCCGCCGGCCGCGTCGAGCTCGGTGCGCGGATGGCCGCCCTCGCCGCGGGCGTGGCGCACGACCTGCAGGCAGAGGCCCTCCCCGAGCTCACCGCGGTCGCGGGCGACCTGGGCGTGACCTGCTTCCTCGCCGTGCTCGACCACGACGAGTGCGTGACGCTCTCGAGCGTCGAGCCGCGGCACGCCGTGAACCCCGTCGCGCAGCGGCCGGGCACACGGCATCCGACCACGCGCGGCGCGCCGGGCAAGGCGATCCTGTCGCTGCTGCCCGAGCCGTCGTGGCCGGGCGATGTGTCGGCAGCGCTGGCGGCGGAGGTGCGGGATGCCGCCGCCCGCGGCTTCGCGACCAGCCACGACGAGGTCATCCCGAGCCTGCGCGCCGTCGCGGTACCGCTCGCCGTGCGCGGACGCGGACCGGCGGCGATCGCCGTCGTGTTCGTGGCCAGCGCGCACAGCGACGACGAGATCGCGGCCCGGCTGACTGAGTCGGCGACCGCGATCCGCGACGCGCTCGGCGGCTGATCCCGGGGATGCGGTCCAGGTTTCGCAGGTTCGGGATGCCCGGAACCTGCGTTTCCTGGACGGCAGGTTCCTCGAAGCCGCGGGTTCGGCTACGCCGTCGTGGGGTACTCGGTGACCAGGCGGATGTTGTGCTCGGCGACGCGCTGCGGCACGCCGGCGAACGCCTCGGCGCGCCCTTCGGATGCCAGGTACTCCTTTTCGAGGGCGAGGAACGCCTCCGCGTCACCGGGGGCGCTGACCGCCCACACGAACTCGTTCGTCTCGGGCAGGCCGTAGGCGAACTCGATGGCGAAACCGGCGGCGGGCCGCACCTTCGGCATCCACTCGTTCCACCAGGCGACGAAGGCGTCGTACTCCCCGTCGACGAGCGTGTACCGGCGCAGCTGGATCGTCTTCATGACTCCCATCTTGGCGGAAGACCTATACTCGACACGTCCGGCGGCATCGACGCCCGCCTGTGCTCGAAAAATGGGCACGCAGCGCGCACGCGCGAGACACATACGGCCTCATCATCCGTTCCGTCTCGAAAGGCACCGCCGTCCCCGCCCCCCCCGCCATGAGCACCGTCTCGGCCCACGTCGCCCTCACCCTCGCCCGTCACATCGACCACGTCTTCGGCGTCATGGGCAACGGCAACGCCTACTTCCTCGACGCGCTGGAGCGCTCCACCGAGGTGCACTTCACCGCCGTGCGCCACGAGGCGGGCGGCGTCGTGGCCGCCGACGCCTACCACCGCGCCTCGGGCCGGCTCGCGGCGGCGACCGCGACGTACGGCGCCGGCTTCACGAACACGCTCACCGCCCTCGCCGAGGCGGTGCAGGCGCATGTTCCGCTCGTGCTCGTCGTCGGCGACGAGCCGACATCGGGTCCGCGCCCGTGGGACGTCGACCAGATCGCCCTCGCGTCGGCCGTCGGCGCGCGGACGTACACCGTCGGGCGAGCGGATGCCGCGGCCACGACGGTCATCGCGATCGAGCACGCGCTCACCTACCGTGTGCCGACGGTGCTCGCGATCCCGTACGACGTGGCGGCGCGCGACGCGGGCCCGGTGCCCGAGGCTCCTGAGCCTCGCCTGCCCGGGCCGCTGGTGCCGGCCGGACCGTTCGCAGAGAGCGCCGTCGAGCGGATCGTCGAGGCACTGGCGTCGGCCGAGCGCCCGTTCCTGCTCGCCGGTCACGGCGCCTGGATATCGGGCGCGGGTGAGGCGCTGGGTGAGGTCGCCGATGCCGTCGGCGCCATCACTGCCTCGACCGCGCTCGGCCGGTGCATCTTCCCCCGCAGCGAGTTCGACCTCGGCGTGACGGGAGGCTTCGGCGCCGAAGGCGCCATGGAGCTGGTGCGCGAGGCCGACGTGGCGGTCGTGTTCGGGGCGTCCCTCAACCAGTTCACGATGCGGTTCGGCGACCTCTTCGCGCCCGGCACGCGTGTGTTCCAGGTGGATGTGGCGCCGGCAGCCACCCACCCCCACGTGGGCGGATATGTGCGCGGGGATGCCGCGACGGTCGCGCGCGCGGTCGCGGACGGACTGCGGGGGCGGGGCGCCGGACAGAGCGGCTGGCGCGAGGCCGTGGACATCATGCCGCTTCGCGCATACGACCCCGGCGAGGGCGTGGCACCCGACGGTCGGCTCGACCCCCGATCGGTCGCGACCCGGATCGGCGAGCTGCTGCCCGAGGACCGCGTGGTCGTGTCGGACGGCGGGCACTTCATCGGCTGGGCGAACATGTACTGGCCGGTCGCCTCCCCCGATCGGATGATCATGGTCGGGACGGCGTTCCAGTCGATCGGGCTGGGCTGGCCGTCGGTCCCCGGCGCGGCGCTCGCGAAGCCGTCGGCCACCGTCGTGCTCACGACCGGAGACGGCGGTGGGCTCATGGCCCTCGCCGACCTCGAGTCCGCGGTGCGGGTCGCGGGCGGGCGCGGACTCGCGGTCGTCTGGAACGATGCCGCGTACGGCGCCGAAGTGAACCTCTACGGGCTCAAGGGCCTCGCGCAGGAGCCCATGCTCATCCCCGAGGTGGACTTCGCGGCCCTCGCAGCGGGCGTCGGCGCCGAGGGCGTGGTCGTGCGCGGCCTCGACGATCTGGAGCGCCTGGCGACGTGGGTCGCCGAGCCCGCGGCATCCCGCCCGTTCCTGGTGCTGGACTGCCGCATCTCGGGCACGGTCGTGGCGCCGTACCAGCGCGAGATCATCCGCGTGAACTCCTGAGCGCTGCTCCCGCGGGCGGAGAGCGGATGCCTCCTGCCGCCGCGTCGTGCACCGGCCACCGGCCACCGCCGCTCAGCGCAGGTCGTAGTCCGGCAGACCGGCGTCCGTGGCGAACGCGTCGGTGATCCACAGCATCATCCGATACATCAGCGCGTTGCGGAACGACCAGTCGCGCATGCGTATGCGCCACGTCGACGTCGGTGCCAGGAAGGGCCCCGCGTCACCCGTCCGCGCGATCTTCGTCGGCTTGCGCATCCGCCTGTCGTACGCGGCGAATGCCGTCTCGTGGTCTCCGCGTGCCGCCACCAGCTCGCCGGCGAGGACATAGGCGCCCACGATGGCGAGGCCCGTCCCGAACCCGCCGAGCGTATTCGCATAGCCGGCGTCGCCGACGAGCGCCGTGCGTCCGCGTGTGAACGTCGACATGCGCGTACGGGTCAGAGCGTCGAGGTAGAAGTCGGATGCCGTGGCCACTGCCTCGAGCGCCGCGGGAACGCGCCAGCCGACGCCGGCGTAGGCGTCCGTCAGGAAGCGCCGCTGCGAGGACGTGTCGCGCCGGTCGTAGTCCGGCCGCGCGGCGCGGAAGACGAAGAGGTTCGGCGCCTTCTGCCCGCCGAGGAGAGCAAGGCGCCCGGGCGTGCTGTAGCCGTACGCCACTGAGCGGCCATCGGGAAGCCGCGTCTCGAGGCCGTCGAGCGGCTCCTCACCGCTCGCGACGGCGTAGTAACAGCCGAGCGGCTCGACGAAGTCCTCCTCCGGGCCGAAGGCCAGCCGTCGCACCGCCGAGTGCACGCCATCTGCGCCGATCACCAGGTCGAAGCGCCGAGCGGCGCGCCCGGCGAATGCGACATCGACTCCGGTCGCGGTCTCGGTCATCGCGACGATCTCGTCGCCGAAGATGTACTCCGCGTCGCCGACCGAGTCGCGGTGCAGGATTCCGGTGAGGTCGCCCCGCAGGATCTCGAGATCGCCGCCGATGAACTCCCCCGGCACGACGGCACTGACGCGGTCCTCGGCATCCACCATCCGCCAGTCCGTCCTCGCGGTCTGCGCGGCCTGCACGTCGGCGAGCACCCCCATGCGCGTCAGCACGTCACGATGGGTGCGGCCCTTGAAGTCGACCGCCTGACCGCCGGGGCGCACGGCCGGCGCCTTCTCGACGACGGTGACGTCGAATCCGTTGCGGCCGAGCCAGCGGGCAAGGGCGGGTCCGGCGATGCTCGCTCCCGAGATGAGCACTGTCCTGTTGGTCATGTCTCTTTCCTGACTCCTGATTAATTGCGTCCTTTAGACACAGTATCTATTCGCGTACGCTGGACGCAATACTCGAAGGAGGTCGGCATGGCATCCCCTGAGGACGGCGTCGCGGCATCCGTGCAGCTCCTGTGGCACGAGCCAGCCGTGGGCAGGCGCGGCCCGCGACCGAAATTCACGATCGACGCGATCGTGGCCGCGGCGACGGCGATCGCCGACGAGGACGGACTCGATGCCGTCACGATGCAGCGCGTCGCGGAACGGCTCGGAACCGCCAAGATGGCGCTGTACCGCTACGTTCCGGGACGCACCGAGCTCGACGCGGTGCTCCTCGACCGGTCCCTCGGCGGGCCGCCCGCATCATCGGACGCTGATTGGCGCGCCGCGCTGACGGCGTGGACGCTGGCCTTGCATGAGCGCGCCGTTGCGCACCCCTGGGCGGTCACGCTCGCCCAGCGTCCTCACGTTCCCGGTCCGGGAGAGCTGGCGTGGTACGAGCGGGGGCTGGAGGCGATGAGCGAGCTGCCGCTCGGCGGCGGTGAGCGACTCGACCTGCTGGCGCTCCTGGCCGGCCATGCGCAGTCGATGGTGCGGCAGCAGGCGGAAGGACCCCATCCCGAGCAGAATCTCGCCGCCCAGCTGGGGCCGGTGCTGGCGGCGCGTTCCGCCGACTATCCGCGCACGTCGGCCGCCTTCGCCGACGCCGCGCGCGACGGCGACCGCGACGCAGCGCTGCATTTCGGCATCGAGCGCCTGCTGGCGGGGGTCGCGGCGCTCATCGCCGAGCGGACGAGCTCCGACGTCGCGTGATCCTTCGACGTCGCGTGATCCTTCGACCCCGCGGCTCGGGTGTCACGACACGCGGCATTCCACCGAGCGAACCCACGCAACGCGACCCCCGATTCCCCCATCCCGCCGCTCGGGTGTCACAACACGCGGCATCCCACCGAGCGAACCCACGCAACGCGACCCCCTGGACGCCGGATCGTGAGGGTCACTCACCGCGGAAGTCGGGGCGGCGCTTCTGCTGGAAGGCCTGGAACCCCTCGCGGTAGTCGGCGGTGGTGCGCAGCGCCTCTTGCCCGCGTGCTTCTTCGGAGACTGCATCCCACAGGCGCTCACCCCGCAGACGCGCGATGAGGCGCTTCGACGCCACGAAGGCGGCGGTGGGGCCGGATGCCGCGACCGACGCCCGCTGCTGCGTGAAGTCGAACACCTCCTCGACCGGCATGGCGCGGCTGAAGAGTCCGGCCGCGACGGCCTCGGCGCCGCTCATGAGCTCGCCGGTATAGATCAGGTCGAGCGCGCGATGCGCTCCGAGCCGCTCGTAGAGGAGCGCGTGACCGCCCGAGTCGAGCATCGCGCCGAGGCTCGCGAAGGGCGATCCGATCTTGGCGTCGTCGGCGACGTAGACGACGTCGGTCGCGATGGCGAGTCCCAGCCCCACTCCGAGGCATGCGCCGTGCACAGCCGCGAACGTCGGAGCGGGGAACGCCGCGATCCGCCGCATGAGCGTCTCGACGCCCGTGAGGTACTCGGGCACATCGTCGGTCTCGGGGTCGACGCCGGCGATGTCGCGACCGGCGCAGAAGGCCCGGCCTTCGGCTCGCAGCAGTAGAGCCCGCACGCCGGCGTCTTCGGCCGCGCGGTAGGCGGCATCCATCTCTCCCAGTTCGCGCAGCGACAGGGCGTTGAGCTTCTCGGGCGCATTGAGCACGACCTCGGCCACATCGCCGACGATGGAAAGCTCGATCAACTCGTCCTCCTAGACGTCGTAGTCGACCACGACGGTGTCGGTCGTGGGATGGGACTGACAGGTGAGCACGTAACCGCGCTCGAGCTCGTCGGGCTCGAGCGCGTAGTTCTCGGTCATGGTCACCGAGCCCTGCAGCAGCCGTGCGCGGCAGGTGCCGCAGACGCCGCCGGCGCACGCGAACGGCACGTCCGGGCGCACGCGCAGCGCCGCGTTGAGGATGGACTCGTGCGCGGCCACCGGGCTGTCGACGGCCTGCGACTGGCCGTCGAGGGTGAACTCGATGCGACGCACCGGTTCATCCTCGGCGACCACCACCGGGCGGCCGGCCGCGGGCTCGGCCCGCTCCCCCTCGCCGGTCGTGAACAGCTCGTAGCGCACGTGCGCGGGGTCGACGCCGATGTCGGCGAGCGTGTCGCGGCAGAGCTGGACGAGCTCGAACGGCCCGCAGAGGAACCACTCGTCGACGGTATCGGGCAGCACGAGCTCCTCGAGGATGCGCCGCAGGCGCGGCTCGTCGATGCGGCCCGACAGCAGTGGTGCGGTGCGCTGCTCGCGCGACAGCACATGGTGCAGGGCGAGCCGCGTCGGGTAGCGATCCTTGAGGTCCGAGAGCTCGTCCAGGAACATCACGTCGAGGCTCGAGCGGTTCGTATAGACGAGGGTGAACTGCGAGGTGTCGGACCGCGCGAGCACCGTCGCGGCGAGCGCCATCAACGGCGTGATGCCCGACCCTGCCGCGATGCCGGCGACGTGCGCGCCGTCGAGGTCGGCGAGCTTCGAGGTGAAGGTGCCCTGCGGGCTCATCACGTCGATCTCGTCGCCCGCGTGCAGCTCGGTCTGCGCCCACGTCGAGAAGCGTCCGCCGAGATCGCGCTTGATCGCGACGCTGATCGTGCGCGGACCGTCGCCCCCGCCGCCCGCATCCTCCGCTCGGCACAGCGAGTACGAGCGGCGCAGTTCGTGGCCGTCGAGGATCGTGCGCAGCGCCACGTGCTGTCCCGCCAGGTAGTCGAACTCGCCGCGCACCTCTTCCGGGATCGCGAACGTCACCTCGACCGAGGCGTCGGTGAGCGGCCTGACGGCGGCCACCCGCAGTGTGTGGAAGCGCGCACGGTGCCGGCTGCCACGCGGACCGCCCACCGCGGTCGTGAGCAGCGTCTCGGCGATGCGCTGGTTCTCCCCCGCCGAGACCCCGTGGTTCGACCCGGGCGGATGGTCTCGATCCATCAGTGCACCTTGAAGTGGTCGAAGGGCTCGAGGCAGGCGCGGCACTCGTACAGCGCCTTGCACGAGGTGGAGCCGAATCGGGCGATCTCGCGGGTGTCGAGCGAACCGCAGCGGGGGCACCGTACCGACAGCGCCAGGCGGATCGGGCCGGTGGCCCCGGCACGCCCGGTCGGCGGCGCGATGCCGTAGTCGACGAGCTTGCGCTTGCCGGCATCCGTCATCCAGTCCGTCGTCCAGGCGGGTGCGAGCACGAGCCGCACGTCGACGTCGTCGAATCCGGCCGCGGTCAGCGCAAGCACGACGTCGTCGCGGATCGCGTCCATCGCCGGGCATCCCGAGTACGTCGGCGTGATCGTCACCGTGGCGTGTGCGCCGTCGACCACGACGTCACGGAGCACCCCGAGATCCTCGATGGTGAGCACCGGCAGTTCGGGATCCGGAACGGATGCCGCCACCGCCCACGCGCGCGCCCTGAGACCAGCGGCATCCTCGGCTCCCCCTGTCTGAGCCTCCACGCGTACCGTGCGCAGGATCGCCACGGCCGGTGCCGATGCGGACCCGCGGGATTCCGCGGATGTGCGCGCCGCCGAGCCCGCCGATCCTGCAAACGGTACGGGGCGGGCGGGGGAAGCTGCGGAGCCGGTCACCATGTCACCCCCGGATGCTGCCGGGCGAGCACCTGCATCTCGGCGAGGAGGTACCCCAGGGTCGAGAAGTGCGAACCGTGGCGACCGCCCGCCGACGACATCGGTGCGGACGGGAGCTCGAGCTGCGCGTCCGCGAACACCGCGGCGATGACGGCGTCGAACGCCGGCTGCAGGGTCGACGGCCGTACCGCGACGTCGTCGAGCCGGTCGATGAGCGGCTCGTCGCGGAAGAGCTCGCCGACGTACGGCCAGACGTCGCCCACCGCGCGGATCATGCGGCGGCGGGACTCGTCGGTACCGCCGGCCAGGCGCAGCGTCCACTGCACGGCGTGGTCGCGGTGGTATTCGACCTCCTTGACCGCCTTGGCCGCGATCGCGGCGAGCGTCTCATCGGACGAGTTCTGCAGCGCGGTGTATAGCTCGAAGAGGTAGACGGATGCCGCCAGCTGGCGAGCCATCGTCTGCGCGAAGTCTCCGTTGGGCTGCTGGAACAGCCAGGCGCAGCGGAACTCCGGTTCTTCGCGCCAGTACGCGAGGTCGTCCTCGGTGCGGTCGTCGTAGGTGCCCGCGTAGCGCAGGAACGAGCGCGCGTGTCCGAGCAGGTCGAGCGCGATGTTGGCGAGTGCCACGTCCTCTTCGAGTTCGGGGGCTCGTGCGATCCACACGCCGAGCTGCTGCGAGAGGATCAGCGCGTCGTCGCCCAGCCAGAGCGCGTACTCGGCGACGTCAGGCGTGGCGGCGCGGCCCTCACCCCCCGCGAGCTCGGCCGACAGCTCCACGCGCTCGACGGTCACCTCGCCGTGCGCGTCGGCTCGGAGATCGGGTCGCGACGTTTCGCCTCCCTCGTTCCTCGGTCGCTCAACGCCCGGCGGTGTTGCGGTCGTCGAGCGAGCCTGCGAGTCGAAACGCGGAGACGAAACTCCCCGGCCGTCGGGATGCACGTGGATCACAGGTGCGGCACCCCCTCGGACGCCGTGTAGTACGTGGCGTGGCGGTAGTTCTTGCCGGCGGGGCTCTCGAAGAACGCGCCCTTGGAGTCGGGGTCGCTCGTCGTGATCGCATCGGCGGGAACCACCCAGATCGACGTGCCCTCGCTCCGGCGCGTGTAGACATCGCGGGCATTGCGCAGCGCGAAGTCGGCGTCGGGTGCGTGCAGTGAGCCCGCGTGCACGTGGCTGAGGCCGCGTCCGGCGCGGACGAACACCTCCCACAGCGGCCATGACTCGCGCGGCGAGGCGCCTGACGTCGTCATCGCGCCACCTCGTTCCCGTTCGTTCCTCGCTCGCTCAACGACCGGATGCCGGCCTGCTTGCGCGCGTACTCGGCGGCCGCCTCGCGCACCCAGGCGCCGTCCTCGTGCGCGGTCCGGCGGTGCCGGATGCGCTCGACGTTCATCGGCCCGCGGCCGGCGAGCACCTCGTGGAACTCCGTCCAGTCGATCTCGCTCGTGTGCCAGCGGTCCGCCTTCTCGTCCCACCGCAGCTCGGGGTCGGGGAGCGTCACGCCCAGCACCTCGGCCTGGGGCACCAGCATCCCGATGAACCGCTGCCGCAGGTCGTCGTTCGAGAACCGCTTGATCTTCCACGCCATGGACTGCGCCGAGTTGGGCGACTCGTCGTCGGGGGGCCCGAACATCATGAGCGAGGGCCAGTACCAGCGGTCGACGGCATCCTGCGCCATCTGCCGCTGCGCGGGCGTTCCCTGCATGAGCGTCAGCAGGATCTCGAATCCCTGCCGCTGGTGGAACGACTCCTCCTTGCAGATGCGCACCATCGCCCGGCCGTACGGGCCGTACGAGGCACGGCACAGCGGCACCTGATTGCAGATCGCGGCGCCGTCGACGAGCCAGCCGATCGCCCCCATGTCGGCCCAGGTCGGCGTCGGGTAGTTGAAGATCGACGAATAGCGCGCACGGCCCTCGATGAGCTGCTCGGTCATCTCGTCCCGCGTGATGCCGAGGGTCTGCGCGGCGGAGTACAGGTACAGCCCGTGACCGGCTTCGTCCTGCACCTTGGCCATCAGGATCGCCTTGCGCTTGAGGCTCGGCGCCCGGGTGATCCAGTTGCCCTCGGGCTGCATGCCGATGATCTCGGAGTGCGCGTGCTGCGAGATCTGCCGGATCAGGGTCTTGCGATACGCGGCCGGCATCCAGTCGCGAGGCTCGATGCGCGAATCCGCCTCGATGATCGCGTCGAAGGCCGCCTGCTCGGCAGCCTCGTCGATCAGCACATCGGTCGTCATCATCGACTCCGTTTCCGGTTCGTGAGCCTGTCCTCCGCGGCTCCTGAGCCTGTCGAAGGATTACAGACCGTTCGTTCAGTAAGTCTAACCCAGGACGGATGCCGCGGCCACCGTCAGCCGGCGGCGCCGGGGCGGTCGGAGCCCGACGGCCGCGTGGTGAAGGAGCGCCCGCGGAATTCCGCCACGACATCCCCGGTCTCGTCGGTCACCGTCACGTCGTACAGCCCGCTGCGGCCGGCGAGCGCGCGGCGGCGCGCGTGGGCGGTCAGCGTCTGCCCGGCGCGCGTCGCCTTGAGGAACGAGATGTCGGCGCCGGCCGCCACCGTGATGTCGGCATCCGCGCCCTCTTCACCCGTGGCCACGGCGTTGCACGCCATCGCGAACGCCGTGTCGGCGAGCGCGAACACCATTCCGCCGTGCGTGATCGCGAAGCCGTTCGTCATGTCGTCGCGCACGCGCATCGACACGATGGCTTCGCCCGGCACGTCGCGCTCGACCACCATGCCCAGCGCCGCCGATGCGCGGTCACGCTGCAGCATGCTCCGTTCCCCGGCGAAGTGGTCGGCAGGCTCGCTCACGCTCCGACCTCTGCCGGTACGGGATCTCCGGTTGCCGCCGCCTCCGCGGTCTTGGCGACCAGCGTGAGCACGTCGTAGGTCGCGACGATCTCGTCGCGCTGGTTGAGGATGACGGCGTCCCACCGCACCTCGCCGTAGTCGTCGGTCTCGCGCGGGGTGATCTGCTTCGCGGTCAGCACGACACGGATCTCGTCGTCGGGTGACACCGGCGTCATGAAGCGCAGGTTCTCGAGCCCGTAGTTCGCCAGCACCGGACCGGGATCCGGGTCCACGAAGAGCCCGGCCGCCCACGACACGAGCAGGTAGCCGTGCGCCACGCGACCGGGGAAGAACGGGTTGGCGGCCGCCGCCTCCTCATCCATGTGGGCGTAGAAGCGGTCGCCCGTGAAGTTCGCGAACGTCTCGATGTCGTCGAGGGTCACCGCGCGCGACGGCGACGCGAGCTGGTCGCCGATGGCCAGCTCGGCGAGCGACTTGCGGAACGGGTGGCGGTCGGAGCGGGATGCCGCGCCCTGGTGCCAGACGCCGGTGAGCGCCGTCAGCATCTCAGGCGAGCCCTGCACCGCGGTGCGCTGCATGTGGTGCAGCACCGCACGGATGCCGCCGAGCTCCTCCCCTCCGCCGGCGCGGCCCGGTCCGCCGTGGACGAGGTGCGGCACGGGCGCTCCGTGACCCGTGGAGGTGCGGGCGTCGTCCCGGTCGAGGAACAGCAGTCGCCCGTTGTACGCGGCGGTGCGCGCGAGGAGGGTCGCCGCCACGCCGGGGTCGGACGTCGCGATGCTCGTGACGAGCGATCCGCCGCCACGACCGACGAGGTCGGCGGCCTCCTCCACTGTCCGGTACGCGAGCACGCTCGCCACCGGGCCGAACGCCTCGACGTCGTGGACCGCGTCGGGCAGCGCGGCCGCCTCACCGTCGAACCCGATCAGGATCGGGCCGACGAACGCGCCGTCCGGGGCAGGCCCCGTGGAGCCGTCCGCGCGCGTGACGTCGGGCGCGTCCGTCGTTCCCAGCACGATCCGCCCGCCGGCGGCCTCGAGCGCGTCGACGGCGCGCAGCACCTCGTCGCGCTGCGCAAGGGAGACGAGCGGTCCCATCGTGACGGACTCCGCGTGGGGATCGCCCACGACGACGCGCTCGGCGATCTTCTGCCGCAGCGCCTCGACGAGCGGGGCGACCGCGACGGACGGGACGATGGCGCGGCGGATCGCGGTGCACTTCTGACCGGCCTTCGTCGTCAGCTCGACCAGGAGCTGCTTGACGTACGCGTCGAACTCCGGCGTACCCGGCACCGCGTCGGGCCCGAGCACCGACGCATTGATCGAGTCGGTCTCGCTCGTGAACCGCAGCCCCGGCGCGGCCTGCGCGCGCAGCCGCTCGGCCGTCGACGCGCTGCCGGTGAAGCCGACGAGGTCGCCCAGCCCGAGGTGGTGGAACAGGCCGGGCACCGCGCCGCTCACCAGCTGCAGCGACCCGGCGGGCAGGAGTCCGGTCTCGACGAGGATGCGCACCCACGCCTCGGCGACGTACGCGGTCGGCGACGCGGGCTTCACGATCGTCGGCACGCCGGCGAGGAAGGCCGGGGCGAACTTCTCGAGCGCACCCCACATCGGGAAGTTGAAGGCGTTGATCTGCACGGCGACGCCCGGCAGCCGCGTGTAGACGTGGCGGCCGAGGAACGAGCCGTCCTTCGACAGCGACTCGACCGGGCCGTCCAGGTACACCTGCGCGTTGGGCAGCTCACGGCGCCCCTTCGAGGAATACGTGAACAGCACGCCGATGCCGCCGTCGATGTCGTTGAGCGAGTCGCGCACCGTGGCGCCGGCGCGCTTCGACAGCTCGTAGAGCTCCTCCTTGCGCGCGGTCAGAGCGATGCCGAATTGCTTGAGCAGCAGCGCCCGCTGGTGGAACGTCAGCGCGCCGAGACCCGCCTGCCCGACCGTGCGGGCATGGGCGATCGCGCCCGCGAGATCGACGCCCTGCGTGCTCAGATACGTGACGACCTCACCCGTCGACGAATCGAGCACCGGGGTCGCGTCGTCGCCGGTGTCGGGACTCCACCACTCGTCGCGGAGATAGCTGGGAAGGATGCCGGTCGGGGACGGCTCGATGGCGCCCGGTCGCTCGACGGTCCCTGTCTGCTCGATCATCGCTGTTCACTCCATTCGTAGAAGCCGCGGCCGCTCTTGCGGCCGAGATGTCCCTCGGCGACGAGGCGCCGCAGCAGCAGCGGCGGCTCGAACCGCTCCCCCAGCCGTCGGTGCAGCTCTTCGGCGATCCCGAGCCGCACGTCGAGGCCGACGAGGTCGGTCGTGCGCAGCGGCCCGACCGGATGCCGGTAGCCGAGCTCCATCGCCGCGTCGATGTCGGTGGCCGAGGCGACGCCCTCCTCGAGCATCCGGATGGCCTCCAGGCCCAGCGCGACGCCGAGGCGGCTCGACGCGAAGCCCGGGCTGTCGCGTACGACGATCGGCGTCTTGCCGAGAGCCTCGATCCACGTCCTCGCCTCGTCGACGAGTTCCGGCTCGGTGGCGGCCCCGGTCACGACCTCCACGAGCTGCGACGCGGGCACGGGGTTGAAGAAGTGCAGCCCGAGAAAGCGCTCCGGCCGGGCCAGCACCGACGCGAGGTCGTCGATGGAGATCGACGACGTGTTGGTGGCGAGCGCGGCATCGGGCGAGAGAACGTGCTCCGCGCGCGTGAGGGCCGCGACCTTCGCGTCGCGCTCCTCCGGCACCGCCTCGACCACCAGCCGGCAGCCGGCGAGAGCTGCAGCATCCGTCGCCGTCCTGATCGCCGAGGCGAGCGCGTCGACGTCGCGGTCGGTTGCGCCGCGCTCGACGCTGCGCCGCACCGTGTCGAGCAGGCGAGCGGATGCCGCAGCCGCCGCCTCGGCGTCACGCTCGACCACGACGACCTCGGCGCCGGCGAGGACGAACGCGTGCGCGATGCCCGCGCCCATGCGGCCGCCGCCGATCACGCCGACGCGCTCCGGCACGCTCATCGCTTGCGGCTCTCGAGGAACGCGGCCATGCGCCGCTCCTTCTCGGGGCTCTCGAAGAGCTTCGCCTGCAGTTCGAGCTCGATCTCGGGGTGCGCGGTGCGCGGCGCCCGCAGGGCGGTCTTCGTGTAGCGCGTCGCGAGCGGATCGTTGCGCGCGATGCGGTCGGCGATCGCGTGGGCGGCCGCGAGCAGATCGGCCGGCTCGTACAGCGACGACACGAGTCCCCAGGCGACGGCGGTGCCGGCATCCAGTATCCGTCCGGTCAGCAGCATCTCGGCTGCCCGCGCTTCGCCGACGATCTCGGGCAGGCGCCACGTGGCACCCGCGGCGGCGATGATGCCGAGGCCGGTCTCGGGGTTGCCGATCTGGAGTGCGGGCGTGCCGATGCGGATGTCGGCCGCGTAGGCGAGCTCGGCCCCACCGCCCAGCGCGTAGCCGTCGATCGCGGCGATCACCGGCATCGGGAGGCTGCGCACCCGCTGGAACGCGCGGGTGTTGATGCCGCGGCGGGCGTCGGCGGCGCGGCGCTCGCGCAGCTGTGCGATGTCGGCTCCCGAGGCGAACACGCCGTCGGAGCCGGTCAGGATCAGGGTGCGGGGTTCGCGCTCCAGCTCGCCGCAGAGCTCGTGCAGCCGGTCGATCATGTCCTGATCGATGGCGTTGCGCACCTCGGGTCGCGTCAGCGTGGCGACGACGCGGTCCGCGCGGCGCTGGATCTGCAGCGGCCCTGCACTCGACGCTGGCATCGGCATCCTCTCGATCCGCTCCATCGCGGTCGCGACCATAATACTTGACCGATCGTTCAGTAATATCCCTCCGTTGCGCGGATCCTGTGCAGACCGGTGCCAGACTGGGCGCATGTCCGCGACCGCCGAGCCCCTCCCCGCCCGCCGCGGGCGCCCGGGCTACGACCGCGACCAGGTGCTGACGGTCGCCGTGACGCTGTTCAACGAGCAGGGCTACGACGCCACGTCGGTCGCCGACCTCGCCTCACGGCTCGGCCTCACGAAATCGGCGCTCTATCACCACTTCGACTCGAAGGAGCAGCTGCTCGCCCTTGCGCTCGACGAGGCCCTCGACGGGCTCGAGGGAGTGCTCGACGCCCCCGATGCCGCCGTCGACGACCCCGCCGAGCGGCTCGGTGCGGTGCTGCGCGGTGCGGTCCGGGTGCTCGTCGACAAGCTGCCCCACGTCACCCTGCTGCTCCGCGTCCGCGGCAACAGCGACGTGGAGCGCGCCGCGCTCGAGCGGCGGCGCGCATTCGACCACCGGGTCACCGCGCTCGTCGTCGAGGCTCAGCGCGCGGGTCAGGTGCGCGCCGACGTGGACGGCGCCGTCGCCCCCCGCCTGCTCTTCGGCATGGTGAACTCGATCGTCGAGTGGTACCGCCCCACCGGCCCGGTCGACCGCGACCGCCTCGCGCACGACGTGGTCGCCGTCGCCCTCGACGGCATGCGCACCCGCTGACGCCCGGCCCGAGGCCCAACCGCTCACCTGTCACGAATGGTGGGCGTGGGCCGCACTTCGTGACAGGCGAGCCGTGGGACGGAGAAGGTCAGGCCTTCGCCATGCCGTAGATCGGGCTGACCGACTGCTCCGCCTCGTGGTCGGGGCCGAGCGGGATGCCGGAGCGATCGCGCAGCAGCAGCGTGGCGAGCAGGCCGACGACCGTCATGCCGGCGAGGTACCACGTGACCGACAGCGTCGAGCCGGTCGCCTGCACGAGCGCCGTCGCGATGGTCGGGGCGAACGCGCCGCCCAGGATCGCGCCGATCGCGTACGAGATCGAGACCCCCGAGAAGCGGATGGATGCCGGGAAGAGCTCGGAGTACAGCGCCGCCTGCGGCCCGTACGTGAAGCCGAGGCCGAAAGTGAGGATCGCAAGGCCGAGGAACAGCAGCCAGATGTTCCCCGTGTTCACGAGCGGGAACAGCAGGAAGACGCCGACGAGCTGCATGATCCAGCCGATGATGTACGTCGTCCGCCGGCCGATGCGGTCCGACACGAACCCGGCGGCCAGCGTCGACAGCAGCCACGTCACCGCGGAGCCGGCGACGGCCCAGAGCACCGGACCCCGCTCGAGCGCGAGCGGACCCTCGGGGTTTGTCGAGTATCCCTGGATGTAGCCGCCCGTCGTCATGTAGCCGACCGCGTTGTTGCCCGCGAACACGAGCGCGGCGATGAACACCAGCAGGGCGTGCTTGCGGAAGAGCGTGACGATCGGCATCCGCGCCTTCTCCTTGCGCTCGGCCAGCTCGGCGAACACGGGACTCTCTTCGACACGGCGGCGCACGTAGTAGCCGACGAGGATGAGCACGACGCTGAGGAGGAACGGCACGCGCCAGCCCCACACGAGGAACGCGTCGCCCGGGGCGATCATCGCCATGAGCGCCATGACGCCCGAGGCGAGCAGCAGGCCGAGGGGAACGCCGATCTGCGGCGATGCGCCGAAGGCGCCGCGGCGGGTGCGCGGCGCGTGCTCGACGGCCATGAGGACCGCGCCGCCCCACTCGCCGCCGGCCGAGATGCCCTGCAGGATGCGCAGCAGCACCAGGAGGATCGGCGCCCAGATGCCGATGGCCTCGTAGGTGGGCAGCACCCCGATCAGCGCGGTCGCCGCGCCCATCAGGATCAGCGTCCACATCAGCACGACCTTGCGACCGTACTTGTCACCGAAGTGGCCGGCGAGGAAGGCGCCGAGTGGGCGGAACAGGAAGCTCACGCCGACGGTGGCGAAGGCCACGATCGCGCTGTTCGCACCGAGCGGCGCGAAGAACAGCTGACCGAAGACCAGGCCGACGGCCGTGGCGTAGATGAAGAAGTCGTACCACTCGACGGTGGTGCCGACGACGGTCGCGAAGACGACCCGGCGGCGGTCGACGGATGCGGCGATGGTTCCGGTGGGGGTGAACCCCGCCTCGGGTTGCGATGTGCTCATGGTGACTCCTGTGTCGGGGGCTGACGTCGTCGTCTCCGGCGGTGTTTCGGGGTTGGTTG
This sequence comes from Microbacterium sp. ZW CA_36, assembly GCF_044987475.1. Lineage (NCBI taxonomy): Bacteria > Bacillati > Actinomycetota > Actinomycetes > Micrococcales > Microbacteriaceae > Microbacterium > Microbacterium sp. ZW CA_36. Next base: position 18,048 of record NZ_JBJDRL010000010.1, on the reverse strand, counting down.
CCGGATGCTGCACGATCATATACGATTTCGGATACGACGCAAGAGTGAGGGAGCTCGAATGGACGAGATCACGGATGCCGCCCCGTCGGGTGCGGCGGATCCCCCGGCGGATCCGCGGTTCGCGGCCCTCCCCGCGCGCCCGGGAAAGATCGTCGCCGTCCACCTCAGCTATGCGTCGCGTGCCGACCAGCGCGGGCGCCGGCCGCAGCATCCGTCGTACTTCTTCAAGCCGTCGAGCTCGGTCGCGGCATCCGGCAGCACCATCGAGCGCCCCGCCGGCACCGAGCTGCTCGCCTTCGAAGGCGAGATCGCGCTCGTGATCGGCGAGGCGGCCCGGCACGTGGCGCTCGCCGACGCCTGGTCGCATGTGGCCGCGGTCACCGCCGCCAACGACTTCGGCCTGTACGACCTGCGCGCCAACGACAAGGGCTCCAACGTGCGGTCGAAGGGCGGCGACGGCTACACCCCGATCGGCCCGGCGCTCATCGACGCCCGCCTCGTGCACCCTGACGCGCTCCGCGTGCGCACCTGGCTCAACGGGGACCTCGTCCAGGACGACACGTCCGCGGGCATGTTCTTCCCGCTGGCGCAGCTCGTCGCCGACCTGTCGCAGCACTTCACCCTGGAGCCGGGCGACGTGATCCTCACCGGAACCCCCGCCGGCTCGTCCGTCGCGCAGCCCGGCGACGTCGTCGAAGTGGAGGTCGACGTCCCGGGCGGGCCGTCCTCCGGGCGGCTGGTGACGACGGTCGTCCAGGGCGTCGCAGACTTCGACGCCGACCTCGGCTCGCTCCCTGAGGCCGACGACCTGCAGCGCACCGAGGCGTGGGGCTCGCGCGAGGCCGCCGCCCGGTCGTTGAGCGAGCGTGGGACGCGGTCGTTGAGCGAGCGAGGAACGAGCGAGACGAAACGCGCCGAGCCGACGAGCGACGGAGGCGAAGCGCGTTTCGACTCGCAAGCTCGCTCAACGACCGGAGCCCGCGCCGAGCCGACGAGCGACGGAGGCGAAGCGCGTTTCGACTCGCAAGCTCGCTCAACGACCGGAGCCCGCGCCGAGCCGACGAGCGACCGAGGCGAAGCGCGTTTCGACTCGCAAGCTCGCTCAACGACCGCGGGGCTCTCCCCCGAGCTGCGCGCGAAGCTCGAAGCCGTTCCCGTCGCCGGGCTCTCGGCGCAGCTGCGCAAGCGCGGGCTGAACAACGTGCACATCGACGGCGTGCGGCCGCTGCATCCGGCATCCAAGCTGGTCGGCACGGCGCGCACGCTGCGCTTCGTCCCCAACCGCGAGGACCTGTTCGCCTCCCACGGCGGCGGCTACAACGCGCAGAAGCGCGTGTTCGACGCCGTCGGCGACGGTGAGGTCGTCGTGATCGAGGCACGCGGCGAAGCGGGTTCGGGCACGCTGGGCGACATCCTGGCGATCCGCGCACATGCGCGGGGCGCCGCCGGCATCGTCACCGACGGCGGGGTGCGGGATGCCGCAGCCGTCGCGGCAGTCGGCATCCCGGTGTACTCGTCCGGCGCGCACCCCGCAGTTCTCGGCCGCAAGCACGTCCCGTGGGACGCCGACCTGACGATCGCATGCGGCGGCACGACCGTGCAGCCCGGCGACGTCATCGTCGGCGACGCCGACGGGGTCGTCGTGATCCCGCCCGCGATCGTCGAGGAGGTCGTCGACGCGGCGCTCGCCCAGGAGGACGAGGACGCGTGGATCGCCGAGCGCGTCGCGGAGGGGCATCCGGTCGACGGGCTCTTCCCGATGAACGCCGAATGGCGGGCGCGGTTCGAGGCGTCGCGTGAGACCGGCGCGGCAGTCGACGGCGAACGCGCGACGGCGCAGACGCAGCGGCCGCAGGAGACTGCAGCGCTCGAGGACGGGCAGAGCGGACGATGACCCCCGACACGACGACGACTTTCAGCAAGTCGCAGCTCGCGTACCGCTGGGTGAAGGAGCGGATCACCAACCAGGAGTTCACCCCGGGGTACCGGCTGGTGCTCGGCAGCATCGCGGGCGAGCTCGACATGAGCGTCGTGCCGGTGCGCGAGGCCATCCGCCAGCTCGAGGCCGAGGGACTCGTCACGTTCGAGCGCAACGTCGGCGCGCGGGTGTCGATGGTCGACGACTCGCAGTACCGGTTCAGCATGCAGGCGCTGTCGATCCTCGAGGGAGCGGCCACCGCGCTGGCGGCGCGCCGACTCACGCCCGACGACATCCGCGCGGCGCGGCGGATCAACGAGCTCATGATCGAGACCCTCGAGCACTTCGACCCGCGGGCGTTCACCGGGCTGAACCAGGAGTTCCACGCGGCGCTGTTCACGAAGTGCGCGAACCCGCGGATGCTCGAGCTCGTCGACGCCGAGTGGGGCCGGCTGGGCCACCTGCGTGACTCGACCTTCAGCTTCGTGCCGGGCCGCGCCGCCGAGTCGGTGCGCGAGCACGAGAACATCCTGCAGCTGATCGAGACCGGCGCCCCCCTCGGCGAGATCGAGAAGGCCGCGCGACGGCATCGCTCGGCGACCCTCGACGCCTACATGATCCACGAGCATCCCGACGAGGCCCTCGGCCTCCCGGCGTTCTGAACCTTCCGAATGCCGGCGCCCCCGGCATCCGGACCACGACCTCCGACGAAGGAGCAAGCAATGACCGACACCACCACGACCCGTCCCGGAAGCGAAGCGCCTGACGCCGCCGCGGCGACGCGGCACGTGCCCGAGGGCCTCCCCACCCGCATCCAGCACTACATCGACGGCGAGTTCGTCGACTCGGCCGACGGCGACACGTTCGACGTGCTCGATCCCGTCACCAACGAGACCTACGTACAGGCCGCCGCCGGCAAGAAGGCGGACATCGACCGGGCCGTCGCCGCCGCACGGCGCGCGTTCACCGAGGGGCCCTGGCCGCGGATGCTGCCCCGCGAGCGCTCGCGCGTGCTGCACCGCATCGCCGACATCGTCGAGTCCCGCGACGCCCGGCTGGCCGAGCTCGAGTCGTTCGACTCGGGGCTGCCGATCACCCAGGCGCTCGGGCAGGCGCGTCGCGCCGCCGAGAACTTCCGGTTCTTCGCCGACCTGATCGTGGCGCAGGCCGACGACGCCTACAAGGTGCCCGGCCGCCAGATGAATTACGTCAACCGGAAGCCCATCGGCGTCGCCGGCCTCATCACGCCGTGGAACACGCCGTTCATGCTCGAGTCGTGGAAGCTCGGCCCCGCGCTCGCGACGGGCAACACCGTCGTGCTGAAGCCCGCCGAGTTCACGCCGCTGTCGGCCTCGCTGTGGGCGGGCATCTTCGAGGAGGCCGGGCTGCCGCAGGGCGTCTTCAACCTCGTCAACGGCCTCGGCGAAGACGCCGGCGACGCCCTGGTGAAGCATCCCGATGTGCCGCTCATCTCGTTCACCGGCGAGAGCCGCACCGGTCAGCTCATCTTCGCCAACGCCGCACCGTTCCTGAAGGGCCTGTCGATGGAGCTCGGCGGCAAGAGCCCGGCCGTCGTGTTCGCCGACGCCGACCTCGAGGCCGCGATCGACGCGACCATCTTCGGCGTCTTCTCGCTCAACGGCGAGCGCTGCACCGCCGGCTCGCGCATCCTCGTGGAGCGCGCCGTCTACGACGAGTTCGTGGAGCGCTACGCGGCGCAAGCCGAGCGCGTCGTCGTCGGGTACCCGCACGACCCCGCCACCGAGGTCGGCGCGCTCGTACACCCCGAGCACTACGACAAGGTGATGAGCTACATCGAGATCGGCAAGGGCGAGGCGCGGCTGGTCGCCGGCGGCGGCCGTCCCGACGGGTTCGCCGCGGGCAACTTCGTGCGCCCGACCGTGTTCGCCGACGTCGCGCCCGACGCCCGCATCTTCCAGGAGGAGATCTTCGGCCCGGTCGTCGCGATCACTCCGTTCGACTCCGACGAAGAGGCGCTGGAGCTCGCCAACGGCGTGAAGTACGGCCTCGCCGCGTACGTGTGGACGAACGACCTCAAGCGCGCCCACAACTTCTCGCAGGCCATCGAGGCCGGCATGGTGTGGCTCAACTCGAACAACGTCCGCGACCTCCGCACCCCGTTCGGCGGCGTCAAGGCCTCCGGCCTCGGCCACGAGGGCGGCTACCGCTCGATCGACTTCTACACCGACCAGCAGGCCGTGCACATCACCCTCGGCCCCGCCCACAACCCGACCTTCGGCAAGGCCTGAGCCGAGGCAGACGCCCCGACCATCCGCACACGCAAGGACGCGACATGACCCACCGTGACGACATGACCCTCACCTCCTCGGGCTTCTACGTGAGCCAGGAGGCGCCGATCCACACCGACAACCCGGTACCGACGCCGGAGAGCCCGGCCCCCGACATCCTGCGCTGCGCCTACATGGAGCTCGTCGTGACCGACCTCGCCGCGTCGCGCACGTTCTACGTCGACGTGCTCGGGCTCCACGTCACCGCAGAGGACGACGAGGCGATCTACCTGCGCTCGACCGAGGAGTTCATCCATCACAACCTCGTGCTGCGTCAGGGCCCCGTCGCCGCCGTCGCCGCGTTCTCGTACCGGGTGCGCACCCCGGAGGACCTCGACCGGGCGGTCGCGTTCTACCAGGAGCTCGGCTGCCGCGTCGAGCGCCGCCCGGACGGCTTCGTCAAGGGCATCGGCGACTCGGTGCGGGTCACCGACCCGCTCGGATTCCCCTACGAGTTCTTCTTCCAGACCGAGCACGTCGAGCGTCTCTCGTGGCGCTACGACGTGCACACCCCCGGCGAGCTGGTGCGGCTGGACCACTTCAACCAGGTCACCCCCGACGTGCCCCGCGCGGTGAACTTCATGCAGTCGCTGGGCTTCCGCGTCACCGAAGACATCCAGGACGAGGGCGGCACCGTCTACGCCGCCTGGATGCGCCGCAAGCCGACGGTGCACGACACCGCCATGACCGGCGGCGACGGCCCCCGCATGCACCATGTCGCGTTCGCCACCCACGAGAAGCACAACATCCTCGCGATCTGCGACAAGCTCGGCGCGCTCCGCCGCTCGGACGCGATCGAGCGCGGACCCGGCCGCCACGGCGTCTCGAACGCGTTCTACCTCTACCTGCGCGACCCCGACGGCCACCGCGTCGAGATCTACACGCAGGACTACTACACCGGCGACCCCGACAACCCCGTCATCACCTGGGACGTGCACGACAACCAGCGCCGCGACTGGTGGGGCAACCCGGTGGTGCCGTCCTGGTACACCGAGGCCTCCCTCGTGCTCGACCTCGACGGCAACCCGCAGCCCGTCGTCGCCCGCACGGACGAGTCCGAGATGGCCGTCACGATCGGCGCCGACGGGTTCTCGTACACCCGCCCCGACGAGAAGGACGAGGAGCTGCCCAGCTGGAAGCAGGGCGAGTACAAGCTCGGCCACCAGCTCTAGGGCGGACTCGTCGCGTTTCGTCTCGCTCGTTCCTCGCTCGCGCAACGACCGGGTGAAAGGATCCGGTCGTTGAGCGAGCGAAGCGAGACGGAACGCCCTGGACTCACCAGACACGACAGGAGAAACGGATGCTGTCACCCGATGACATCGCGGCGATCGCCGACGAGCTGGCCGAGGCCGACCGCACGCACGGCGTGATCCCACGCATCACGGCGCGGTACCCCGACGCGACCGTCGAGGACTCCTACGCGATCCAAGGGGTCTGGCGTGACGCCAACGTCGCTGCCGGCCGGACGCTCGTCGGGCGCAAGATCGGGCTCACGTCGAAGGCGATGCAGCAGGCGACGGGAATCACCGAGCCCGACTACGGCGTCATGTTCGACGACACCGTGTACCGCTCCGGCGCGGAGATCCCGGTCGACGTCTTCTCCAACGTCCGGATCGAGGTCGAGCTCGCGTTCGTGCTCAAGACGCCGCTCGAAGGCCCCGACTGCACGCTCGACGACGCACTCGCGGCGATCGACTACGCCGTCCCCGCCCTCGAGGTGCTCAACTCGCACGTCGAGCTCGAGGGGCGCACGATCGTCGACACGATCGCCGACAACGCGGCCTACGGCGCGATGGTGCTGGGCACCGTGCGCAAGCGCCCCGACGAGATCGACCTGCGCTGGGTCCCCGGCGTCCTGAGCCGCAACGGCGAGATCGAAGAGACCGGCGTCGCCGCGGGTGTGCTGGGCCACCCCGCGACGGGCGTCGCATGGCTCGCCAACAAGTTCCACCAGCACGGCGCGCGCCTGGAGGCCGGCGAGATCATCCTCGCCGGATCGTTCACGCGCCCCATGTGGGTGTCGCGAGGCGATAGCGTGCTGTGCGACTACGGACCGATGGGAGTCATCGAATGCCGCTTCGCCTGACCCCGACCTTCCGCGACGCGCTCGCCGGCGCCGACCGTCCGCTGGCGGGCATGTGGGTGTGCACCGGATCTCCGCTCGTGGCGGAGATCTGCGCCGGGGCCGGCCTGGACTGGGTGCTCATCGACATGGAGCACTCCCCCAACGGCCTCGAGTCCGTCCTCGCGCAGCTGCAGGCCGTCGCCGCCTATCCGGTGACGCCGGTGGTGCGCGTGCCCATCGGCGACGTCGTGACGATCAAGCAGGTGCTGGATCTCGGAGCTCAGAACCTCCTGGTGCCGATGGTGTCGTCCCGAGCGGATGCCGAGGCCGCCGTGGCGGCCGTGCGCTATCCCCCGCGCGGCACCCGCGGTGTGGGCTCGGCGCTCGCACGCTCGGCGCGATGGAATCGTGTCGACGGGTACCTGCAGGACGCCGAGGCCCACGTGTCGCTCTTCGTGCAGATCGAGACGACGGCGGGTGTCGAGGCCGCCGCCGAGATCGCCGAGGTCGACGGCGTCGACGGCGTCTTCGTCGGACCCTCCGACCTCGCCGCGTCGATGGGGGTGCTCGGCCAGCAGACACATCCGGATGTCGTCGCCGCCGCCCTGCGCGCATTCGACGCCGTGCGCGCGGCGGGCAAGCCGGTCGGGGTCAACGCGTTCGACCCGGCCGCGGCGGACGCCTACGTCGAGGCGGGAGCGGGGTTCGTGCTCGTCGGCGCCGACGTCGCACTCCTCGCGCGAGGGTCCGAGGCTCTCGCCGCCCGCTTCGTCCCCACCGACGCCGCCGGCGAGCGCACGTCGTACTGACGCGCCGGCAGCGGCATCCGCCCGATTCCCTCCCGTCGGCGGAACGTGGCACAGTGAACGCATGAAGAAGTGGGTCGTGCGGTTCGCGTCGCTGCTCGTGTTCAACATCCTCGTTCTGCTCGTGGTCGGCTGGCTCACGCCGGCGCGCGTGGGCTTCGCGGCGCTGTGGGCGGGCATCGTCCTGACGGCACTCGTCATCTGGATCAAGCCGCTCGTCGAGAAGTGGTTCCGTTCGATGGCGGCCAAGTCCGCCGGGCAGCGCACGAGGGCCGGCGAGAAGCTGGTCGAGTTCTTCCTGGCCTTCGCGGTCGCCTTCCTCGTGTGGATCGCCACCGTGCTGTTCACCGGCGTCTCGATCGGCGGCGGCATCTTCGGCGCGTTCTGGGGCTGGGTCCTGCCTCCCGTCTTCCTCCTCATCGGCTGGGCGATCTACGGCGCGATAGACGACAAGGTCGAAGGCCATGCGGGGACGCTCTACGACAAGGCGACCGGGACCCAGACCGCGGGGACGGATGCCGCGACCTCGGCGCCCGGGGTCCCGAGCCCTCGTGACACCTATCCCGGTGCACCGGCGCCCGCGACCGAAGCGGGTCGTCGCGAGCTGAACGACGGTCTCACCGACGAGCAGCGCCGCATGCTCGACGAGCTCGGAAAAGGCTGATTCGCCCGACCTGTCGATCGGGGACGGCGGAGATCGTCATAGGGGTGTCGCAATCCACCAGAAAGGACGACACCATGCGGTACGCACTGCTCCTGCACTACCCCGAGATGACACCCGAGGACCTCGGTCCCGAAGCGCTGGCCGAGGGCATGCGCGAATTCGACGAGTATGCCAAGGCGCTCGACGAGGCCGGCGTGCTGATCTCCGCCGAGGTGCTCCAGCCCTCCGCGGTGACGACGACCGTGACCGCGGCCGACGGCTCGCTCCGCGTGCAGGACGGCCCCTTCGCCGACACGAAGGAGCAGCTCGGGGGCACCTTCGTCATCGACGTCGACGACCTCGACGCGGCGATCGCGTGGGCGGGGCGAGCTCCGTCGGCGGGCTGGGGTGCCGTCGAGGTGCGGCCGAGCGCGACCCATTTCCACGACGGCGCCTGGACGACCTTCGCGCGCTGATGCCGACGGATCCCGCGCCCCCTCCGCACAGCGGCGGCGCGCTGCACGGAGCACCCGGGAGCGTGGATCCCGATGACGCCGCACGCCAGCACGCCGCCCTCGCGGTCGCCGAGCGCGCTGCGCGGGCGTCGTACGGCCGCATCCTGTCGATCCTCGCCGCCTCCACGAACGACCTGGCCCTCGCCGAGGACGCCCTCGCCGACGCATTCGAGCGCGCGCTGCGCACGTGGCCGGATGCCGGCATCCCCGCCAATCCCGAAGGGTGGCTGGTCACCGTGGCTCGCAACCGCCTGCGCGACGCTCTGGGCTCCGCGTCGCACCGCCGCGGCGTTCCCCTCGACGAGGGGATCGCCGCAGCGCGCGCCGACGAGCATGCCGTCGACGCGCTCACGGCGCTCGAGCAGAGCGAGGCGATCCCCGACAAGCGACTGGAGCTGCTGTTCGCCTGCGCGCACCCGGCGATCGACCCCGCGGTCCGGACCCCGCTCATGCTGCAGACCGTGCTCGGCTTCGACGCCGCCGCCATCGCCGGCGCGTTCGGGGTCGAGCAGGCGACGATGGCGCAGCGGCTCGTGCGCGCGAAGCGGCGCATCCGCGACGCCGGCATCCCGTTCCGCATTCCGACGCGCACCGACATGCCCGCTCGCCTGCCCGCGGTGCTCGAGGCTATCTACGGCGCCTACGCGATCGGCTGGCTCGATCAGGGCGACGAGCCGCGGGAGTCGCTCGCCGATGAGGCGCGCTGGCTCGCGGTGCTCACGGCGACGCTCCTCGGCGACGAGCCGGAGGCATGGGGACTCGCCGCGCTTCTCACCTACGCGCAGTCCCGAGCGCCAGCACGAGCCGAGGAGCCCTGGCCACCGCTCGACGAGCAGGATCCGACGCTCTGGGACCGCGCGCTCATCGCCGAAGGCGCCGCGCTGCTGCGCCGCGCCTCCGCTCTCGGCCGACCGCTCGGCCGCTTCCAGCTCGAGGCTGCCATCCAGGCCGTGCACTGCGACCGTGCCCGGACCGGCGAGCTCGACATCGAGTCGCTGGTGAAGCTCTACCGGGGCCTCGTCGCCATCGCACCGACCGACGGCGCGCGGGCCGCGCTGGCCGCCGCGGAGGACCGGCTGGGCGCCCGATGATCGTCCCGCAACCGCCCCCTGAGTAAACCTGTTGACTCACTGCGAGTCAACTGGTTTACTCATTGTGTGTCCGACCGGCTGACCTTCACCCTCCACGAGCTTCTCGCGGAGCTCGACGCCTTCGCGGACGCCGCATTGCGGTCCGGCTACGGCGTGACGTTCAACCACTTCCAGTTCCTTGCGGTGCTGTACGACGCCGAGCCCGCCGACATGACGACGCTCGCGCACTGCCTCGGAGTCACCAAGGCCGCGGTCAGCAAGCGCGTCCCTGCGCTCGTCGAGGAGGGGTGGATCACCGCGCAGTCCCCGCCCGGGGCCGGCCGCAGCATCCTGCTCTCCCTCACACCCAAGAGCACCGAGCTGGTGCGTGACGCGGGCGCCGCGCTCGAGCGGGAGTTCGCCGCGATGCTCACCGACCCGGCGCTCGGGGACGACCCGATCGACGCGCCTCGTCTGAACGCACAGCTCATCGCCCTCACCGCCTTCGTCAAGCAGCAGCCCTCGCCCCGCGGACGCACGGCCATACCAGAGGAGATCCGCGCATGAACGCTCCCCGCATCCTCGTCGTGATCGGCACGCCGCTCGCCGGCAGCCTCAATCACGCGCTCGCCCACTCCTACGCCGACGCGGCGCGCGCCGCCGGCGCCGAGGTGCGCCTCGTCGACCTCGCGCGCGACGCGGTGCCGCGGCATCCGTCGGACCGCAACGAGATGCGCCTCCCCCGCAGCGATGCCGACGTGCCGCTCGACCCTGAGGTCGCCGCCTACGTCGCCGACGTCGATTGGGCGGATCACCTGGCCTTCTTCTTCCCCCAGTGGTGGGGCTCGTACCCGGCGGCACTCAAGACCTGGATCGACCGCGTCTTCCTGTCGGGCTTCGCCTACCGCTACCGCGCCGCCGGCCGCCTGTGGGACAAGCTGCTCACCGGCCGCACGGCGCGCATCGTGATGACGATGGACTCCCCGAAGATCTGGAACGCCTGGGCCTATCGCAACGCCGCCATCCGGTCGCTGCGCAACGCGACGCTGGAGTTCTGCGGCATCCGCGTCCGCGCCGTCACGCGGCTCGCAGAGGTGCGCCACCGCAGCGACGCCGACCGCGAGCGCTGGGTCGGCGGCATGGCATCCCTCGGGGCGACGGATGCCGGATCCGTCGTCGCGCGCGAGAGCGAGGAGCTCGTCCCGGCGTGACGTGCGCCGGACGCGCCTCCCGGGGGCCTCAGCCTTCTCGCACGGCCACGACGACCTTGCCGCGTGCTCGCCCTTCTCCGTGCCAGGCCAGCGCAGCAGGCACCTCGCTCAGGCTGAAGACCCGATCGATGTGGATGTCGAGGTCACCGCTCGCGCATGATCTCGCCACCGAAGCGAAGCCTGCGGGACCCTGCCGAACGATGAGCAGGCCGAGGTGCGCGCGGGTCAGCACGCCGAGCAGCCGCCCGACCGTGACCATCCGGAGAACGGCCCGGCTGGTGCCGCCGATCACGACGCAGCGCCCGCCCTTCGCGAGCGCGCGCCGATAGGCGAAGATCGATCGACTGGCGACGAGGTCGACGATCAGGTCGTACGGACCCGTGCGTGTGAAGTCATCGCGTCGGTAGTCGAGGGTCGCGTCGGCGCCGAGCACCCTCAGGAAGTCCTGCTTGCCGGCATTGTCGACCGCCGTGACGTGCACTCCCTTCGCGCTCGCCAGCTGCACCAAGAACGAGCCCGACCCGCCGCCGGCGCCGTTGATCAGCATCCGCGACCCGGGAGCCGCAAGGGCAACGGCCTGCGACGCGATCGCCCCCGCCTGAGGGATCGTCGATGCCTCGGCGAACGAGAGCTCCTTCGGCTTGTGCGTCAGCGCAGACTCCGGCGCCACCGCGTACTCGGCGAATCCCCCTTTGCGTGCGAGGTTGTCGCCGAACACCTCGTCGCCGACGACGAAACGGCTCACGCCCTCGCCGACGGCGACGATTCGACCGGCGATGTCGGAGCCCAGAGTATGGCGCGCGGGCCGGATGAGTCCGCCGAAGCGCGAATAGCCGGGACTTCCGCGCAGTCCCTCCCAATCCGAGAGATTGACCGAAGTCGCCACGACTTCGACGAGCACCTCACCGCGCGACGGAATCGGTGTGGGGACTTCTCGCAGCGTGAGAACCTCGGGCCCGCCGTATCGTTCGTAGACCATCGCGCGCACGCGCTCACCATACAGGCGCGCACGAGGCGTCATGCGCGCTCGGCGGCCTCGACCACGTTCGTCATGAGCAGGGCGACCGTCATGGGGCCGACGCCGCCGGGGTTGGGCGACAGGTACCCGGCGACCTCGGCGACGTCCGGGTGCACGTCGCCATACACCTTGGACTTGCCGGTCTCGGGGTCTTCCTCGCGCGTGACGCCGACGTCGAGCACGGCGGCGCCGGGCTTGACGTCCTCGGCGCGCACGATGTGCTTGACGCCCGCGGCCGCCACGATCACGTCGGCCTGGCGCAGGTGGCGCGGCAGGTCGGTCGTGCCGGTGTGCGTCAGCGTCACGGTCGCGTTGATCTCGCGGCGGGTGAGCAGCAGGCCTATCGAGCGCCCGATCGTGACCCCGCGGCCCACCACGACGACATCCTTGCCCCTGAGGTCGTAGTCGTTGCGCAGCAGCAGCTCGATCACGCCGCGCGGCGTGCACGGCAGCGGCGTGGTGATCGGCCCGTTCACGTTGAGCACCAGCCGGCCGAGGTTGGTCGGATGCAGGCCGTCGGCGTCCTTCGCGGGGTCGATGCGCTCGAGGATCGCGTCGGTGTCGATGTGCTTCGGCAGCGGCAGCTGCACGATGTAGCCGTGGCACTCCGGGTCGGCGTTGAGCTCGTCGATCAGCGCCTCGACGTCGGCCTGCGTGGCGTCGGCCGGCAGCTCGCGCTGGATCGAGTTCATGCCGATGGCCTCGGACTCGCGGTGCTTCATGCCGACGTACAGCTGCGACGCCGGGTCGGCGCCGACGAGCACCGTCGCGATGCCGGGCGTGATGCCCTTCGCCTTCAGCGCCGCGACGCGCTCGCGGAGCTCCTCCTTGATCCGGGCCGCCGCCGCGCGCCCGTCGAGCTTCTGCGCGGTCACTGCTCGAGCCCCGGGTAGAGCGGGAAGGCTGCGGTCAGCGCGGCGACCCGCGCCCGCAGCGCCTCGACGTCGGCGTTCGGCAGGAGCGCGAGGGCGATGACATCCGCGACCTCGGTGAACTCCGCATCGCCGAAACCGCGCGTCGCGAGCGCCGGCGTGCCGATGCGCAGGCCCGAGGTGACCATGGGCGGCCGCGGGTCGTTCGGCACCGCGTTGCGGTTGACGGTGATGTGGATCTCGTGGAGCAGGTCCTCGGCCTGCTTGCCGTCGATCTCGGCGTTGCGGAGGTCGACGAGCACGAGGTGCACGTCGGTGCCGCCCGAGCGGACCGCGATGCCGGCATCCTTCACATCCTGCTGCGACAGGCGCTCGGCGATGATGTGCGCGCCGCGCAGGACGCGCTCCTGGCGCTCCTTGAACTCGGGGGTCGCGGCGAGCTTGAACGCGGTCGCCTTGGCGGCGATCACGTGCATGAGCGGGCCACCCTGCTGGCCCGGGAACACCGCGGTGTTGAGCTTCTTGGCGAGGTCGGCGTCGTTCGTGAGGATGAAGCCCGAGCGAGGGCCGCCGATGGTCTTGTGCACGGTCGACGAGACGACGTGGGCGTGCGGCACCGGGCTCGGGTGCAGGCCGGCGGCCACGAGGCCGGCGAAGTGCGCCATGTCGACCCACAGCAGCGCGCCGACCTCGTCGGCGATGGCGCGGAAGGCGGCGAAGTCGAGCTGGCGCGGGTAGGCGGACCAGCCGGCGATGATCACCTTGGGCTGGTGCTCGATCGCAAGGCGACGCACCTCGTCCATGTCGATGGTCGAGGTCTCGGGGTCGACGCCGTAGGCGACGATGTTGTAGAGGCGACCCGAGAAGTTGATCTTCATGCCGTGGGTGAGGTGGCCGCCCTGGTCGAGCGAGAGGCCGAGCAGCGTATCGCCGGGGCGCGCGATGGCGTGCAGCACGGCGGCGTTGGCCGTGGCGCCGGAGTGCGGCTGGACGTTCGCGAACTCGGCGCCGAACAGCGCCTTCGCACGCTGGATGGCGAGCTCCTCCGCGACGTCGACCTCTTCGCAGCCGCCGTAGTAGCGGCGGCCGGGGTAGCCCTCGGCGTACTTGTTGGTGAGCACCGAACCCTGCGACTGCAGCACCGAGACGGGCACGAAGTTCTCGGAGGCGATCATCTCGAGGTAGCCGCGCTGGCGCTCGAGCTCGCGGTCGAGCACCTGGGCGATCTCGGGATCGACCTCGGAGAGAGGGGCGTTGAAGAACTGATCGGTCATGCGATCTCCTGACGACGGCTTGCTGGATAATCCCCGGGGCGGGGTCACATCGGCCCAGGCGTGCGGTCGAATGCCGTAGTCGGTCGCTCCCCGGTGGTGTCCCACCTCAACGCCAGTCGCGACACCCCGAGCATAACGGACGCCGGGTGACGCCTGCATCGGAGGTTCCGGTAGGCTGAACCGCATCCTTTTTGTTAGGACTCTTTACATGAATCGTCGACGAGGACGGACTGCCGCCGCAGCGGTCCTCGTCGTCGCGCTGCTGGCCGGCTGCGCGCCGGTCGCACAGAATGGAGACACCGTGTCGCTTCCCGCCGTCGTCCCCGCGCCCGCCTCGATCGAGGCGGGGTCCGGTGCGCCGTTCCGGCTGTCGTCCGCCACGACGGTGACCGGAGAGAAGGATGCCGCCGCCGCCCTCGCGTCGGTCGTCCAGGCCCGCGCCGGACTGGCCCTGGCATCCGTCGACGACGGAGCCGCCATCGACCTGCGGATCGACCGCTCGGCGGGCTCGGGCGCCGAGTCGTACCGCATCGCGGTAGACGAGGCATCCGTGGTCGTCACCGGCGTCGACGCGGCCGGTCTGTTCTACGGCGTGCAGACGCTCGGCCAGCTGATCGCCCGCGACGGCGGCGAGTGGACCGTGCCGGCGGTCACGATCGCAGACACCCCGCGCTTCGCGTACCGCGGCGTCATGCTCGACGTCGCCCGCCACTTCCACCCGGTCGAGACCGTCAAGGGGTACATCGACCGCGCGGCCTCGCTGAAGCTGAACGCGCTGCACCTCCACCTCACCGACGACCAGGGCTGGCGCATCCACCTCGACTCGCGTCCTGAGCTGACCGCGCGCGCCTCGGCCACCGCTGTCGGCGGAGATGCCGGCGGGTTCTACTCGAAGGACGACTACCGCGAGATCGTGGAGTATGCGGCATCCCGGCACATGATCGTGGTGCCAGAGGTCGACATGCCCGGCCACACGCACGCCGTCGGCCTGGCCTACCCGGACCTCGCCGAGGACCCGACGATCAGCGATCACATGCGGGAGATCATCCGAGACTACGGCGGCGAGGAGCCCCGCGCCGGCGTGCCGTACGAGGGCATGGCCGTCGGGTTCTCCTCGGTGAAGGTGCATGAGGAGGCGACCTACGACTTCGTCGCCGACGTGTTCGGCGAACTCGCCGCGATGACGCCGGGGCCCTACCTCCACTTCGGAGGCGACGAGTCGCTCTCGACCAATGACGAGGACTTCGCGGCGTTCGTCACCCGCGCGAGCGCCATCATCGCCGACCTCGGCAAGACACCCGTCGCGTGGCACGAGGCCGGCGCCGCGGCCGACATCGCAGACACCACCCTCGGTCAGTACTGGGGCTACCGCACACCCCAGGAGGGCATGGCCGAGAAGGCACGTGCCTTCGTCGACAACGGCGCGCAGCTGATCCTCTCCCCCGCCGACGCCATCTACCTCGACATGAAGTACCCCACCGGTCCCGAGCTCGGCCTCACGTGGGCGAACGGGCCGACGAGCGTCGAGCGCGCCTACTCGTGGGAGCCGTCGGACGTGATCCCGGGGATCGACGACTCCGGCATCCTCGGCGTCGAGGCGCCCCTGTGGACGGAGACGATCAGCACGGCGGCCGACATCGACACCATGGCATTCCCGCGGGCGGCCGCGGCCGCCGAAGCAGCCTGGTCGCCGAAGACAGGGACGAGCGAGCTGCGCACGTGGGCCTCCTTCCGCGAGCGCGTCGGCGCACTCGGACCACTGTGGACGAGCATGGGCATCGGCTTCCACCCGTCCGAGGAGATCCCCTGGGCCACCGAATGACCCGTCTCCGCACGAACGCCGCCCACTGACCGGGAGACCGCATGAGCACCCTCGTCCACTCCGTACGCCTGCTGGGCTCCGCCGCTGTCGACAGCGGTCGCGACGACGCGTGGGCGCTGTTCGACGGCGAGCGGGTCGTGGCGGCGGGCGCCGGCGACGAACTCCCCCGTGCCGACGAGACGGTGGACGGCGGGGGCGGATGCCTCGTCCCGGGCTTCGTCGACATCCACGGGCACGGCGGTGGCGGTGCCGGCTTCGACGACGGCCCGGACGCCATCGCCACCGGCCGCGCGATCCACCGTGCACACGGGACGACGCGCGCCGTGCTGTCGCTCATCACCGCCCCGATCGATGAGCTCGCCGCACGCGTGGCCATGGTGGCCGATCTCTGCGACGCCGATCCCACGATCCTCGGCTCGCACCTCGAGGGCCCCTTCCTCGACCCCGGCCACAAGGGCGCGCACACCGAGTCCCTGCTGCGTGCGCCGGACGCGGCATCCGTCGATCGCCTGATCGAAGCGGGCCGCGGCACCATCCGCCAGGTCACGCTGGCCCCCGAACGGCCGGGTGCGTTCGATGCGATCCGGCGCTTCGTCGACGCCGGCGTGGCCGTCGCCGTCGGCCACACCGACGCGGATGCCGCCACGACCCGCCGCGCGTTCGACGCCGGCGCGACGCTGCTGACGCACGCGTTCAACGCGATGCCCGGCATCCACCACCGCGCGCCCGGCCCCGTGGTCGCAGCGCTCCGCGACGACCGCGTCACGCTCGAGGTCATCGCCGACGGCGTCCACGTCGACCTCGAGCTGATCGCGACGCTCTTCACGGTCGCCGGCGACAGGATCGCCCTCATCACCGACGCGATGGCGGCCGCCGGCTCGCAGGACGGCCGGTACGAGCTCGGCGGTCTGGGCGTGCGCGTCACCGACGGCGTGGCGCGGCTGGAACAGGGGGGCGCGATCGCCGGCTCGACCCTCACGCAGGACGCCGCCCTGCGCCACGTCGCGGGTGCGGGCGTCCCCCTCGATGTCGTCGTGCGCGCGCTCGGCGCCCAGCCCGCGCGCGCGATCGGCCGCGACGATCTCGGGACCCTCGACATCGGCGCACTGGCCGACGCCGTGCTGCTCGACGCGGGCCTCGCGGTCCGCCGGGTGTGGGTCGCCGGCAGCGCCGTCTGACACCCGGCGCCTCAGCGGGATCGGCTCAGCTGGATCGGCTCAACGGGCTCGGCTCAACGGGCTCGGAGTGATCGCGGGTCGTCACCGCCGCACCGGCGTGGTGACCGCCGTGCAGAACGAATGCAGGCGGGGCCGAAGGTCCCTCCCCCGAGATACCTTCGAGCCCCGCCATGTCCGCGACTTCGCCGCGGGGGGCGGCCGCCGTCATGCCCCACACAAGGGCGGCCAACCACTCTGACCAAAGAGACCGCGCGCGGGGCGATCTATTACGTCACTTCCTCAGAATTTCTCGGAGTCGGGAACCGCGGCGGGCGACGATCATCCGCCGCTGGTCAAATCGCATCACGGCGACGACAATGGAACGAGCCGCGCCGCTGATCGCGACGCGAACCCGGGATGCACGACGTTCGCCGTGCGCCCGCGGGACTGGGGGCCTCATGGATCACGACGAAGTGCGCGAGCACGATCCCGACGTCGTCGCAGACACCGACCTGGTGCTGCAGACGCGCTCGGGCGACACCTCGGCGTTCGCCGAGCTGTGGCGGCGTCACTATCGCGCGGGGGTCACGGTCGCCCGCAACATGACGTCCAGCCTCGATGCCGACGATCTCGTGCAAGAGGCCTACACGCGCATCTACCACTCCATCGTCAACGGCGGCGGGCCCACGGGATCCTTCCGTGCCTACCTCTTCACGAGCATCCGCAACACCGCTGCGGCCTGGGGTCGCGCACGGCGCGAGACGCCGTACGAAGAGCTCGACGGCGTCGAGGACCCCTCCGGCGCCGAGCACGAGAGCGAGGCCGCGCTCGACCGCAGCCTCACCCACCAGGCGTTCCGGAGTCTGCCCACCCGGTGGCAGGAGGTGCTCTGGTACTCCGAGATCGAGCGGATGAAGCCCGCCGAGATCGCACCGCTCCTCGGAATGAAGGCGACCGCCGTCGCGCAGCTGACGTTCCGTGCCCGCGAAGGGCTCCGCGAGGCGTGGATCCAGGCACATCTGCGCTCGATCGCCGACGGGTCGGACTGCCAGTGGACCATCGAGCGCCTCGGAGCCTACGCGCGCCACAATGTCGGCCGCCGCGACCACATGAAGGTCGAGCGGCACCTCGCGGGCTGCGTGCGGTGCTCGATCGTCGCCAGCGAGGCCAAGGAGGTCTCGAGCCGGCTGGCGCTGGTGCTGCTCCCCCTCGCCCTCGGCGCGGTCGGCACCACCGGCTACCTCGCGACGATGCAGGGCGGCGGCGCATCGCTGGTCGCACTGGCCGCGATGCCGTCGAGCGTCGTCCAGGGCGGCGTGGCCGCGAGCCCCGTCGGCGTGACCGGTGCGGCCGCAGGATCCACGAGTG
>NZ_JBJDRL010000009.1:0-100348 GCF_044987475.1 Microbacterium sp. ZW CA_36 | reverse complement strand
GGCAAGGGCAGCCGCGACGCGCTCGGCGTGCCGGGTCGCGGCGGCGCGCGGGGCGATCGCCTCCCGCACGTCGTCGGCGAGCTGCTCCGAAGTCGTCACGAGCACAGCCGAGGCCTGCTCGTCGTGCTCGGCCTGGCTGATGAGGTCGACGGCGACCAGGCGCGCGTCGGCGCTGTCGTCGGCGACGACGAGGATCTCGGTGGCGCCGGCCTCGGCATCCGTCCCGACCTGGCCGGCGACGGCCCGCTTGGCCGCCGCCACGAAGTTGTTGCCCGGACCGGTGACGACGTCCACCGGCTCGAGGCCCAGGGAGGCGACGCCGTGAGCAAGCGCGCCGATCGCCCCCGCCCCGCCCATCGCGTACACCTCCGTGACGCCGAGGAGCCGGGCGGCCCCGAGGATCACCGGGTGCACACGGCCGCCGAACTCCCGCTGGGGCGGCGAGGCGAGCGCGATCTCGCGCACCCCGGCGACCTGCGCGGGCACCACGTTCATCACAACGCTGGAGGGGTAGACGGCCTTGCCACCGGGGACGTAGAGACCGACGCGGCGCACCGGCTGCCAGCGCTGGGTGACGCGGGCGCCGGGTCCGAGCTCGGTCACCGTCGGCGCGGGCACCTGTGCGGCAGAGGCTTCGCGCACGCGTGCGATCGCCTCTTCCAGCGCAGAGCGCACCGCGGGGTCGAGCGCCGCGAGGGCCTCGTCGAGGTGGGCGGCCGGCACACGGATGTCGTGGCCCGTCGCTCCGTCGAACTTCTCCGCCTGCTCGCGCAGCGCGTCCTCGCCGCGGGCGGCGACGTCGTCCACGATGCGGGCGGCCGTCGCCAGGGCCTCTTCCCGTGCCGCAGCGGCACGGGGAACGGTCGCGAGCAGTTCGGCGGGCGAGAGCGTGCGCCCGCGCAGGTCGATCGTCCGGAGCATCCGTCTACGGTACCGCGCCGATAGGAGGGGCTTCGCCGGATCGCCCGGCGACGCCGGGCGAAAGCCCGGCGTCGCGTATCGGGATCAGCCGCGCGTGACGCCGGAGACGTCGTGCAGGTAGCCGATGCGACCGTCCTCGTGGCGCACCACGAAGACCTCGCCGCGGTCCTCGATCACGAGCGCCCACGCGGTCGGACCGATGCGGAACACCGGGATGCCGATCTCGTCGACGATGTCGCGCTCCTCGGGAACGAGCGCCCAGAACGCCTGGTGCTGCGGCGCGGTGGCGGCAGCGGGCTCGACCGTCGACGACGGGTTGTCGACGGGTTCGAACGACTCACGTGCGTGGGCGGGCTCGGTCGCGGCGGGCTCGGTCGCCGCAGTCTCCGCGGAGACCGACTCGTCCGCTGCGCCGGCGTCCTGCTCGTCGAGCGGGATCACCGTGGTCGCGGCGTCGTCCGTCGTCGCGCGGGGGGTCTCGTCGAGGTCGTACCCGCGCGGCGCCTCCGCGTCGCCGGCCGACGCGTAGGGCGCTGCAGTCACCTCGGGGGCAGCCTCGGCGGCGTACGCGGCCTCCGCGGCGTAGGCGGAGTCGTCGGCGTACGCGGAGTCGTCGGCGTCGGCTGCGGGCTCCGGGCGGACGTACGCGGGGCGGGGCGCCACTGGCAGCACCGGACGCGCGTTGCGGTGCGCCGGGACCTCGGGGCGCCCTCGGAAGTCCTGCGCGAACGGCGCGATGAACGGCGCCAGGACGGTCAGAACCACGCCGGCGAGCATGAGGAAGAACTCGACCCAGACGACCCAGGTCGCGACGAAGACGCGTCCGCTCGCGAGCTGGATGAAGGAGTTCCAGATGATCGTCAGCCACAGCACGGTGGCCACCGAGAACGCGACCGACGCGAACTGGTCGATGCCGAGCGAGCCGACGCGGCGGATGCCCTGCGGCGAGAGCCGGCGCAGCACGATGAGGAATACCGCCACGGTGGGCACTCCGACGGTCAGCACCCAGTCGATGCCGCTGCTCCAGACCGACGGACCTTCACCCAGATCGCCGTAGATCGGGAAGAACGACACCACGAAAGCGACGAGCCACGTGCCGGCGAGGGCGACCTCGCGGATCGAGAAGGGCCCTACTCCGTACTGCGGCGGCTCTTCGGTCGCGACCGCCTCGTCGATGTTCCCGTCCTGCTTCTCGTCCGTCACGATCGTCCCTTCCGGCGGGCCTGAAGCCCGCGTCGACCCGATATTACCCACGGCGTATGAGACGCCGATGAGACCACGCGCGGGGTCCGCCGCATCCGTTGCCGCCCGCGTGTCACGCATCATCCCAGGCATTGCGGCCCGAGCAGACCCTTCAGTTCGCCATAGAGGTCGGGGGTGATCCGCACCGTATGCGGCACCTCGAAGACCTTCGCCACCGTGCCGCTGTGGAGCTTCAAAGAGACCTCGGTGTCGCCCGCGTGGCGGTTCAGCGTCTGCAGCAGCTCGCCGATGAGGGCCTCGCTCGCTCGGCGCTCCGGCATCATCAGCACCAGCGAGCTGGAGTCGTCCGTCGTGCCCAGATCGGGCGTGAACGCCGACTGCGCGTGCAGGTTCATCCCGTCGTCGCGTCGAGACACGCGTCCTCGCACGACGAGGATCGAGTCGGCCTGCAGCATGTGCTGGAACTCGGTGTAGGTCTTGCCCATGAACATGACCGTGATCTCGCCGTCGAAGTCCTCGACCGTGATCATGCCGTAGGGATTGCCGCTCTGCTTGGCGACGCGGTGCTGCACGCTCGTCACGAGGCCGGCGATCGTCACCTGGTCGCCGTCGCCGACGTCCTCCGAGGCGAGCAGGTCGTGGATGCTGGTCGACGCGTGCTTGGCGAGCGGGATCTCGAGGCCGGCGAGCGGGTGATCCGACACGTAGAGGCCGAGCATCTCGCGTTCGAAGGCGAGCTTGTCCTTCTTGGTCCACTCCGGCCGTACCGGGACCTTCGGCGGCACGACCTCCTCGACCGCGTCGTAGAGACTGTCGAAGTCGAACCCGATGGCTCCCTGAGCCTCGTTGCGCTTGCGATCGACCGCTGCCTCGGTGGCGTCCTCGTGGACCTCCAGGAGCGCTCGACGGGTGTCGCCCATCGAGTCGAACGCGCCGGCCTTGATCAGGGACTCGATGGTCCGCTTGTTCGCCACGTGCATCGGGACCTGGACCAGGAAGTCGTGGAACGACGTGAACTTCGCGTCCTTGCGTGCCGCCACGATCCCGTCGACGACGTTGGCGCCCACGTTGCGGACGGCACCCAGCCCGAACCGGATGTCTTCGCCGACGGCGGCGAAGTACCGGATCGACTCCCCCACGTCGGGCGGCAGCACCTTGATGCCCATGCGGCGGCACTCGTTGAGGTAGACCGCCATCTTGTCCTTCGAGTCCCCGACGCTGGTGAGCAGTGCCGCCATGTACTCGGCCGGATAGTGGGCCTTCAGGTATGCGGTCCAGTACGAGACGAGGCCGTACGCCGCCGAGTGCGCCTTGTTGAACGCGTAGTCGGAGAACGGCAGAAGGATGTCCCACAGCGCCTTGATGGCGTCATCGCCGAACCCGCGCTCCTTCATGCCGCCCGAGAAGCCCTCGTACTGCTTGTCGAGCTCGGACTTCTTCTTCTTGCCCATCGCGCGTCGGAGGATGTCGGCCTGTCCGAGCGAGAACCCGGCGACCTTCTGCGCGATCGCCATGACCTGCTCCTGATAGATGATCAGGCCGTAGCTGATGTCGAGGATGTCCCGGAGCGGCTCTTCGAGCTCGGGGTGGATCGGCGTGACCTCCTGCTGCCCGTTCTTGCGCAGCGCGTAGTTGATGTGCGAGTTCGCGCCCATCGGCCCCGGGCGGTACAGCGCGATGACGGCCGAGACGTCCTCGAAGTTGTCGGGCTTCATCAGGCGCAGGAGCGACCGCATCGGGCCGCCGTCGAGCTGGAAAACGCCGAGGGTGTCGCCGCGCGTGAGCAGGTCGTAGGCGGGGCGGTCGTCGAGTTCGAGGTGCTCGAGGTCGAGCTCCTCGCCCCGGTTCATGCGGATGTTGTCGAGGGCGTCCGAGATGATCGTGAGGTTGCGCAGCCCCAGGAAGTCCATCTTGATGAGACCGAGCGTCTCGCACGACGGATAGTCGAACTGCGTGACGATCTGGCCGTCCTGCTCGCGGCGCATGATCGGGATGATGTCGAGCAGCGGCTCGCTCGACATGATGACGCCCGCGGCGTGCACGCCCCACTGACGCTTGAGGCCCTCCAGCCCCAGCGCGCGATCGAACACCGTCTTCGCGTCGGGGTCGGTGTCGATGAGCGCGCGGAACTCGCTGGCCTCTTTGAACCGGGGATGCTGCGAGTCGAACATTCCGCTCAGGGGCATGTCCTTGCCCATGACGGCCGGCGGCATGGCCTTGGTGAGCCGCTCGCCCATGCTGAACGGGAAGCCGAGCACGCGCCCCGCGTCTTTCAGCGCCTGCTTCGATTTGATCGTGCCGTAGGTGACGATCTGCGCGACGCGCTCGGAACCGTACTTCTCCGTGACGTAGTCGATGACCTCGCCGCGGCGGCGGTCGTCGAAGTCGACGTCGAAGTCGGGCATCGAGACGCGGTCGGGGTTGAGGAATCGCTCGAAGATGAGGCCGTGCTCGAGCGGATCGAGGTCGGTGATGCGCATCGCGTAGGCCACCATGGAGCCGGCGCCCGAGCCGCGGCCGGGGCCGACGCGGATGCCGTTGTTCTTGGCCCAGTTGATGAAGTCGGCGACGACGAGGAAGTAGCCGGGGAACCCCATCTGGAGGATGATCCCGGTCTCGTACTCTGCCTGCTTTCGCACCCGGTCGGGGATGCCGCCGGGGTAGCGGTAGTGCAGGCCCGCCTCGACCTCTTTGACGAGCCAGCTGTCCTCGGTCTCGCCGTCGGGGACCGGGAAGCGCGGCATGTAGTTCGCGCTCGTGTTGAACTCCACCTCGCACCGCTCGGCGATGAGCAGGGTGTTGTCGCAGGCCTCGGGGTGGTCGCGGAAGATCTGCCGCATCTCCTGCGCGGTCTTGATGTAGTAGCCGTCCCCGTCGAACTTGAACCGGTTCGGGTCGTCGAGCGTGGAACCGGACTGCACGCAGAGGAGCGCCGCGTGCGCGTCGGCCTCGTGCTGGTGCGTGTAGTGGGAGTCGTTGGTCGCAACGAGCGGGATGTTCAGGTCCTTGGACAGACGGATCAGGTCGGTCATGACGCGGCGCTCGATCGAGAGCCCGTGGTCCATGATCTCGGCGAAGTAGTTCTCCTTGCCGAAGATGTCCTGGAACTCCGCGGCCGCCGCGCGGGCGGCGTCGTACTGACCCAGGCGGAGGCGCGTCTGCACTTCCCCGGACGGGCACCCCGTCGTCGCGATGAGCCCCTTGCCATAGGTCTCGAGCAGCTCGCGGTCCATGCGGGGCTTGAAGTAGTAGCCCTCCATGCTCGAGAGCGAGCTCAGCCGGAAGAGGTTGTGCATCCCCTCCGTGGTCTGGCTCCACATCGTCATGTGCGTGTAGGCGCCGGAGCCCGAGACGTCATCGCTCTTCTGCTCGGGCGAGCCCCACGCGACGCGGGATTTGTCGCTGCGATGCGTG
The DNA here is from genome assembly GCF_044987475.1 of Microbacterium sp. ZW CA_36. Classification (NCBI taxonomy): domain Bacteria; kingdom Bacillati; phylum Actinomycetota; class Actinomycetes; order Micrococcales; family Microbacteriaceae; genus Microbacterium; species Microbacterium sp. ZW CA_36. The sequence goes on along the minus strand of NZ_JBJDRL010000009.1, from coordinate 94,810 downwards.
CCGGGGGTGACGTACGCCTCGAGCCCGATGATCGGATTGACGCCCGCGGCTTTGGCCGCGTTGTAGAACTCGAACGCCGCGAAGGTGTTGCCGTGGTCGGTGACCGCGATCGCCGGCATGCCGTACTCGGCCGCGGCCTGCGTCATGGCGCCGATCTTGGCGGCACCGTCCAGCATCGAGTACTCGCTGTGCACGTGCAGATGAACGAAGGAGTCGGATGCCACGGATCGAGTCTAGGTTCGGCCGCCGACACCGGCCGCGGGCGATCGCGTGAGTCGCGGACTCACGCGGCGAGGTCGATTCACCCTCGAGTCGAAGGTGAAGGTCTGGCGAACTGCGCCTGCTCACCCTCACGTGGAGAGTGAAGGTCGAAGCGCTTTCAGAAGTCCTCGTCGAGCGCGTACTGCTGCTGCCAGGAGTGAGGCCGATCGATGCCGAGGCCGTACAGGAAGCGGATCAGCTGACCGTGATGCTGGGTCTCGTGCTCGAGCAGCGCGAGGGCGTAGGTGAGAGCAGCCTCGTCCTCGGCGTCGAGGCCCGCGATCCACTCGTCGACATCGGACGCCGTCTGGACGAAGGCGGAGCGCAGGGCCGCGGCATCCGTCGTCTGCTCCACCGAGACGGGACTCGTGAACCCCTGCCACTCCCCCGCCTGGGTCGCGCGAGGATAGCTCTCGCGCGCGCCGAGCACGCACCACAGCTGATGGCCGACGGTGTCGGACGGCACGGCGAGCCGTGATCCGAGCTGCTCGGCGGTGAGCGCGTCCACGAGGTCGACGTACAGGGTGGTGGACCGCGTGAAGCGGCGTCGCAGAAGGTCGTTCACGCGTCCACGCTAGAGCTCGAGCCGCATGAGCACACGGGGGAATCCGGAGAGAACCGACGTCGTGTCGGCCGCCTTGACGAAGCCCGCCTGCTCGAAAAGGCGCTGCGTGCCGACGTAGGCCATCGTGAGATCCACCCTGGCATCGCCGTTGTCGACCGGGTACCCCTCGATCGCGGGGGCTCCGCTGGTGCGCGCGAAGTCCACCGCACCGTCGACCAGAGCGTGCATCACCCCCTGCTTGCGATGACCCGGCCGAACGCGGAAACACCACAGCGACCACACATCGAGGTCGTCGACATGGGGGATCTTGCGGAAGGTGGCGAAATGCGTCCGGGTGCGAGGCGCCACCGCCGCCCAGCCGACGGGCTCGTCGCCGTCGTACGCCAGCACCCCGATCGGTCCCTCCTCGTCCATGAGCCGGCGCACACGCTCGGCCCGCTCGGGTCCGCGCAGGGCGGTCGCCTCCTTCGCGGGGATGCGATAGCTCAGGCAGAAGCACACGTTGGACGCCGGATTCTTCGGCCCCACCAGAGCGGCGACGTCTTCGAACACCGTGGCCGGCCGCACCTCGATCGTCATGCGACCACTGTGCCCCCGGCATCCGACATCGTCCACCGTTCCCGCCGCCTCCGCGCGCGTCGCTCTAGGGTGATGTCATGCCGACGCCCGACTTCGTCCTCGACCTGCGCCGATTCGTCGGCACCCGGCCGCTGCCGCTCGTCGGCGTGACTGCCGTCGTCCTGCGCGGCGACCACGTGCTGCTCGGCCGCCGCAGCGACAACGGCGCCCTCACGCCGGTCACCGGCATCGTCGATCCGGGAGAGGAGCCGGCTGACGCGGCGGTGCGCGAGACGCTCGAGGAGGCGGGTGTGACCTGCCGCGCCGAGCGCCTCGCATGGGTGCATCAGATCCCGCGGGTCACGTACGAGAACGGCGACCAGAGCGACTACCTCGACCTGACCTTCCGGTGCGCCTTCGTGTCGGGAGACCCCTACCCGGCGGACGGGGAGATGAGCGAGGTCGGCTGGTACGACCTCGCTGCGCTGCCCGCCCTGCAGCTCTCGGACGATATGCGCGGACGCATCCAGGCCGCCCTGCGCGACGAGGGCGTCGCCCGTTTCGAGGGCGGTCGCTGATCGATGTGAGCCCTCGTAGCCCCGTGACGACGGGCGGCGTCGGGCTCAGTCGCCGCGCAGGATCGCGAGCGCGTGGGCGAGATCGGCCGGGTACGCCGACGTGAAGGTGACCCACTCCCCCGTGCTCGGGTGGGTGAACGAGAGCTCATGCGCGTGCAGCCACTGGCGCGTGAGGCCGAGCCGGGCCGACAGCGTCGGATCGGCGCCGTACAGGGGATCCCCGACACAGGGATGCCGGTGCGCGGCCATGTGCACGCGGATCTGGTGCGTGCGGCCGGTCTCGAGGTGGATCTCGAGCAGCGAGGCGCCCGGGAAGGCCTCGAGCGTCTCGTAGTGCGTGACGGAGTCCTTGCCGTCGGGCGTCACGGCGAACTTCCACGAGTGCGACGGATGCCGCCCGATGGGCGCGTCGATCGTGCCGGCGAGGGGGTCGGGGTGGCCCTGCACGACCGCGTGGTAGATCTTCTCGACCTCGCGCTCCTTGAACGCGCGCTTGAGCGCGACGTACGCGCTCTCGGTCTTGGCGACCACCATGAGACCGCTCGTGCCGACGTCGAGGCGGTGGACCACGCCCTGGCGCTCCGCTGCGCCGGTCGTCGCGATGCGGTAGCCGCCGGCGGCGAGGGCGCCGAGCACGGTCGGCCCCTCCCATCCGAGCGACGGGTGGGCGGCGACCCCGCTGGGCTTGTCGACCACCACGATGTCGTCGTCGTCGTAGACGATGCCGAGGTCGGGCACCTCGACGGGGATGACGCGCGGCTCCTCCTTGGGCGCCCACGACACGTCCAGCCACGCGCCGCCGCGCAGCTTGTCGGACTTCGCGAGCGTCCGCCCGTCCATCGACACGCCCCCGGCATCGGCTACGTCGGCCGCGAAGGTGCGCGAGAACCCGAGCATCTTCGCGAGCGCCGCGTCGACGCGCGTGCCGTCGAGCCCGTCGGGCACGGGAAGGCTCCGCGACTCCACGTCAGATCTCGGCGTCGCGCCCAGGGCGGCGGTGCTCGGGCTCGGCCTCGTACTCCTCCGCCTCGCGCTCGGCCTCCGCCTCGACCTCGAGCTGCTCGCTCTCGCTCAGCGGCGGGAGCCCGCGCTCGTCGGCGGGGACGCCGGCATCGGCATCCGCCACCGGGAACTCGCTCCCGAAGCCTGCCACCGCGCCGCCCGGCGCGAACTGATCGCCCTCGGCACCCAGCAGGGTCTCGGTTTCCTCTTCGTCATTGCGGCCGCGGTCGCGCGATCCGTCCATGTGCACCCCCACGAGTACCAGCAGTGCGATCGCGATCATGTCGCACACGATGAAGATGTCGGCGATGTTGTAGATCGCCGGCGACATGCCGGGGAAGAACCACATCCACGGCGTGTTGATGAAGTCGACGACATGTCCGACCGCGAACCCGGGGTCGCGGAAGAGCCGGTCGGTCAGATTGCCCAGTACGCCGCCGAGAAGGAGTCCGAGCGCGACGGCCCACAGCCGGGAACGCACCCGTGTCGCGGCGAGCCAGGCGATGACGCCGGCCACGACGGCCAGCGCGATGGTGAAGATCCACGTGACCTCAGCGCCGAGCGAGAACGCGGCACCCGGATTGCGTGTCAGGTAGAAGCTCAGGAAGTCGCCGAGGACCTCGACGGGCTCCTGGTACGGCAGGTTCTCGAGAGCGAGATACTTCGCCAACTGGTCGGCGGCCAGCACCAGCACCGCGAGACTCGCGATGATGATGCCGGCCGCCGCCTGACGAAGGGGAGGTCGACGCGTCAAGGCCTAGAGGCCCAGCGCCGAGACCGGCTGTGCGCCGGACGTCGTCGCCGAGGTCTCGAGGTCGCGCAGTTTGCCCTCGATGTAGCTGCGCAGCTGAGCGCGGTAGTCGCGCTCGAAGTTGCGCAGCTCGGTGATGCGGCCCTCGAGCGTGGTGCGCTCGCGGTCGAGCTTCGCGAGCTCCTCGCGGCCGCGGGTCTCGGCCTCGGACACGATGGAGGCCGCCTGCGACTTGGCGTCGGAGATGAGCTGGTCGCGCTGCGCGATGCCCTCGGCGACGTGCTCGTCGTGCAGGCGCTGGGCCAGCTCGATGATGCCTGCGCTCGCCGCGGGGGCGGCACCGGTGACCGGGGCGGCCTCGGCGACCGGCGCGGGAGCGGGCTCGGCGGCACGTGCGGGAGCGGCACCCGACTCGTACGCCGCCAGCTTGGCCTTCAGCTCCTCGTTCTCGGTGAGAGCCTTGCGCCACTCCACGACGATCTCGTCGAGGAAATCGTCCACCTCGTCGGGGTCGAAGCCCTCCTTGAAGCGGACGTGCTGGAACTGCTTGGTGACGACGTCATCGGGGGACAATGCCATGGTGATTCCTCTTTCGAGCGTCTGGTCGCTGGCCGATGTCGGGGCGGCCGCCGGCTGGCGGCCGTTCGTATCAGCAAAGCATAGTCATCGGTTCTGAGAGTGTCGAAGGCGACGCCCGGGTCGCGGCGCGTCGCCGGTTCAGCCGGCGAGCGTGCGCGTGATGCTGAGCAGGATGAAGCATCCCAGCATCGTCAGCGCGAACCCGAAGTCGATCGCGATGGCGCCCACCCGCAGCGGCGGGATGAAGCGCCGGAACAGCTTGATGGGCGGATCGGTGACGGTGTAGATGAGCTCCGCAACGACGAGCCCGGCGCCGCGCGGACGCCATTCGCGGTTGAAGAACGGGATCCAGTCGAGGATCAGCCGCGAGAGCAACACGAAGACATAGAGCAGCAGCGCGAGGTTGAGGATCGCTGCGATGAGTTGAACGACGGCCACGTAGCCAGACTACGGCTGAGTGAAGGGGACCGACTCCGGATCGGCCTGCGCGACGGCTCCATCGCCCGATACGGCGACGTTCTCGGGCGAGAGCAGGAAGACCTTGCTCGTGACGCGCTCGATGCGTCCGTACAGGCCCAGCGACAGGCCGCTGGCGAAGTCGATCAGGCGGCGCGCGTCGGCATCGCTCATCTGCGAGAGGTTGATGATGACGGGGATGCCGTCACGGAAGTTCTCGGCGATGACCTGGGCGTCGCGGTACTGCTTGGGGTGCACCGTGAGGATCTCGTTGATCGTCGCCGGCGCCGGCTGACGGACGACCGCGGGCCGGTGGATGGGGGTCACGGGTGCGGCCGGCTTATCGACGACTTGCTCCGACTTGCGAGCACGCGGCTGGGGCGCCGGCTCTTCGTAGACCTCTTCCTCGTCGGCGAGTCCGAGGTACACCATGGTCTTCTTGAGCGGGTTCGACATCTGATCCTCCGTAGTGCTCATCTGTTCCGAGGTTAACCGGGTTCTGGTCTGGGGCCCGTGATTGCCGAACCGATCCGAAGGTGTGTCGCGCCGGCCGCGATCGCTTCGGGGAAGTCCGCGGTCATGCCGGCCGAGATCCAGTCGGCGTCGGGCACGACGGCGCGCACGACGCCCGCGAGGGCGTTCAGGCGCGCGAACGCCGGCGCCGGCGGCTCGTCGAGCGGCGCGACCGCCATCACGCCGCGCACCCGCAGCGAGGGCAGCGCTGCCGCGTGTGCGGCGAGGGCCTCGAGCTCCGCAGGCGCCACGCCGCCGCGACCGGGGTCGGCGGTGAGGTTGACCTGCAGCAGCACGTCGAGCGCCGGTTCACCGGGCTCGGCCGCCGCATCCAGCGCGTCGGCGAGGCGGGCGCGATCGAGCGAGTGGACGACGGATGCCGCGGCCCGGATCGCGCGCGCCTTGTTGGTCTGCGCCTGCCCGATGAAATGCCACCGCAGGCCCGCGAGCTCGCCGGTCTCCACGACCTTCCGGCTGAACTCCTGCTGCCGGTTCTCCCCCACATTGCGCACGCCGAGCTCGTAGAGCTCCTGCACGAGCGATGCGGGGTGGAACTTCGTCACGACGATGCGGGTGAGCTCCGAAGGATCGCGGCCCGCCGCGCGTGCGGCATCCGCGATCCGCTCATCGATCGCCGCGAGGCGTGAACGTAGATCTCCCACGGTTTCCGGTCTTGTCGAAGGGCGGTCCGCGAGCGTGCCGATGGGCTTACTTGAGGAAGTCGGGGATGTCGAGGTCGTCGTCGCCGAAGGCCGTGTCGTACGAGGACTCGGTGACGGCGCCGACCGACACGGGCACGACCGACTGCTCGACGACGTCGCGGTCCTTCGCCGCCTCGTCGGCGGGCGTCGCCGGCACGGCGGGCGTCGAGACGATGCGCGAGGCCGTGATCGGCTCGATGCGCGTCTGAGGCTCGCCGCCGTCGAAGCCTGCCGCGATGACCGTGACGCGCACCTCGTCGCCGAGGGTGTCGTCGATCACCGTTCCGAAGATGATGTTGGCCTCGGGGTGCGCGGCCTCCTTGACGAGCTGGGCCGCGTCGTTGATCTCGAAGATGCCGAGGTTCGACCCGCCCTGGATCGACAGCAGCACGCCGTGCGCACCCTCGATCGACGCTTCGAGCAGCGGCGACTCGACGGCGAGCTCGGCGGCCTTGATGGCGCGATCGGCCCCCCTCGCCGAGCCGATGCCCATGAGGGCGGATCCGGCCCCTTGCATGACCGACTTGACGTCGGCGAAGTCGAGGTTGATGAGACCCGGCGTCGTGATGAGGTCGGTGATGCCCTGCACACCGGCGAGGAGCACCTGGTCGGCGGTCGCGAACGCCTCGATCATCGAGATGCCGCGGTCGCTGATCTCGAGGAGGCGGTCGTTCGGCACCACGATCAGGGTGTCGACTTCTTCCTTGAGCTTCGCGACGCCGGTCTCGGCCTGCTGCTGACGACGGCGGCCTTCGAACGAGAACGGCTTGGTCACGACACCGATGGTGAGGGCGCCGATCGACTTGGCGATCTTCGCGACCACCGGGGCACCACCCGTGCCGGTGCCGCCGCCCTCGCCGGCCGTGACGAAGACCATGTCGGCGCCGCGCAGCGCCTCCTCGATCTCTTCGGCATGGTCTTCGGCGGCGCGCCGACCCACCTCGGGGTCGGCACCTGCGCCGAGCCCTCGGGTCAGTTCGCGCCCCACGTCGAGCTTGACGTCGGCGTCGCTCATCAGCAGCGCCTGGGCGTCGGTGTTGATGGCGATGAACTCGACGCCCCGCAGCCCGAGCTCGATCATGCGGTTGACCGCGTTGACGCCGCCGCCGCCGACGCCGACGACCTTGATCACGGCGAGGTAGTTCTGGTTCTGGCTCATGCCGGCCTCCGTAGCCCTGGACCTTCTAAACCTTCAACCTCTAGTAGAGGTATAAAGAATTGCCCGGTATGCAATTCCTTGACTCGAAAGTAAGCGGATGCCGCGCCAGCGTGCGGACCGAGACGGCGTGTCGCGGCATCCGGTGCCGGAAGCCGTGGCGGAAGGCCTGCGGTCAGCGGATGACGATCGCGTCGGGCGAGGACACGTCGTAGCTGAGGACGTCCGCGGGCGGACGCGCCGCCATGGCGGTCGCCAGCACCATCGCCTTCCTGGCGGACTGGTCCGCGCTCCCCCACACCACCTGCGCGTTCGACCCGCCGAGCGTGAGTGTGACATCGTCGGGCGTCGAGGCGGCCACCTCGGTCACCTGGGCCCGGATGTCTTCGGGCAGCGACCGCATCACCTGGCCGGCGGCCGCGAAGGCATCGGAATCGACGCCGCCGGTGATCGTGAGCAGCGGCGTCCCCGGGCTGGGTGTGCCGGTGGTCGACAGGGCCACGCCCGCCGCGTCTACGAGCGTGTAGCCGGCGCGGGTCTCGATGAGGCCGATCGGCGTGCGCTCCACGATGCGCACCACCAGCTCGTGCGGCGGCCGGGCCTCGAGCGCGTAGGTCTCTATGAGCGGGAAGGCGACGAGCTCCGCCTTGACCGCACTCTCGTCGATCAGGGGCAGCGGGGTGCCGAGCTGTCCCGCCAGCGCATCCGAGACGGCATCCGCCGAGACCTGCTGCGCACCCACCACCGAGATCTTCTCCACGCCGAACAGCGGGCTGTACGCGGCGCCGAGCGTGCCCAGCGCGAGCAGGAGGACGGATGCCGCAGCTCCGAGCCAGATCGCCCGCCGCCGTCGCTGCCGCACGGTGAAGCGGCGGATCTCGGCGCGCAGCGCCTTGCGCCGGGCCCGCGACGCCTTCCAGACCTCGCGGAAACCGACGTCGCCGGCATCCGTCCCGGCGCTTACGGTCTCCGCAGCGGAGGCGGGCGCGGGAGGATCCGTGGGAAGCGCGAGCGGGATGACCGGCGCCGTGGTGTCGTCGTTCTCCGTCAGCGGCGCTTCGACGGACTCGGCGGGTTCCGTGACGACCGACGTCGCCGTGCCTCGCCGCGGCGCGCGGTGCGACGGCGCGGCAGCATCCGCCGTGCCGCGCGAGGCGACCGGCGACTGCGGCAACGGCGACGGACGGCGCATGGGTCCTACTCCGTCGTGCTCGTGGGCTCGTGACTCGTCGTGCCGCTGCCCGGGCGGGCGAGCGACTCGAGGACCTGCGGGATGATGAGGTTCACGTTGCCGCAGCCGAGCGTGATGACGTAGTCGCCGTCGCGGGCGACCGACGCCGTATAGTCGGCGGCCTCCTGCCAGTCGGGCACGAAGTGCACGTGGGACGGGTCGGCGAAGGCGTCGCTCACGAGCTCGCCGGTGACTCCCGGAACGGGATCCTCGCGGGCGCCGTACACGTCGAGCATGACCGTGTGGTCGGCGTAGCGCTCGAGCACGTCGGCGAACTCCTGGTACATGTCCTTCGTGCGGGAGTATGTGTGGGGCTGCTGGATCGCGATGATGCGCCCGTCGCCGACGACGGTGCGGGCGGCCGCCAGGGCCGCCGCGACCTCGGTCGGGTGGTGGGCGTAGTCGTCGAAGACGCTCACTCCGCGCTCGACCCCGTGCAGCTCGAAGCGCCGCACGGTGCCCGCGAAGCCTTCGACGGCGCGCACCGCCGGCTCGAGCTCGTGGCCGAGCGTCAGGAGCACGGCCACGGCTCCCGCGGCGTTGATCGCGTTGTGCGCGCCGGGGATCGGCAGCTGCGCGTCCACGGAGGCCCCGCCGTGGCTGATGCGGAAGGCGACCGGGCCTTCGGTGACGATGTCGCTCACCCGTACCGTCGCATCCTCGGCCTCGCCGAAGGTGACGACGTGCGGATGGGTGAGCTGCGCGGCCACGAGTCGGGCACCGGCGTCATCGGACGAGATCACGACCGCCTCGCGCGCCTCGTTCGCGAACCGGGCGAACGCCGCATAGAACGCGTCGCGAGTGCCCCAGTGATCGAGGTGGTCGGGGTCCACGTTCGTGATGAGGGCGATCGACGTGTCGTAGAGCAGGAACGTGCCGTCGGACTCGTCGGCCTCGATGACGAAGAGGTCGTCGCGGCCGCTGCCGCTCGAGACGCCGAGCTGCGCGATCACCCCGCCGTTGACGAACGTGGGGTCGACATCCAGGTCGCGCAGCGCCGTCACGATCATGCCCGTCGACGTCGTCTTGCCGTGCGCACCGGCGACCGACACGAGCCGGCGCCCGCCGATGAGCCAGTACAGCGCCTGCGAACGGTGGATCACGTGCAGGCCGCGCTCCTTGGCCAGCACGAACTCGGGGTTCTCGGGCCAGATCGCACCGGTGTGCACGACCGTGTCGACATCGTCGGCGAGGTTCGATGCGTCGTGGCCGACGTAGACCGTCGCCCCGAGCTCGGCGAGTTCGCGGAGCCCCTTGCTGTCGGCGCGATCGGACCCGGACACGCGGATGCCGCGCTCCAGGAACATGCGGGCGAGCCCCGACATGCCGGATCCGCCGATTCCGATGAAGTGGGCGGCGGCGATGTCGTCGGGGATGGGAAGACTGAGATCGGGTCTGATCATGGCCCGTCAATCCTAAGTTGGGCGGCGGTGACCGCGGCCCCGGCGCGCTGGACCATCCTCAGCCCTGGCATCTTTTGTGTTGACACATTGATACAGAACGCGTACAAAGAAGGTGTGAACATCGATCCAGAGCTCGCACGCACCCTCAACGGAGCGTTCCTCCTCGTGATGCTGATGCTGTGCATCGGACTCGTCGTCGCGATGTCGTCGAAGACGTCCGCCTACGCGCGCGCGGACCGATTCTCCATGCGCGTGCGTCTTCCGTACGGAAGCACGACGACGCGGGACTCGGTTGCTCGGCGTAGTCGCGTCAGCAGCCTCACGACCGCCGTCACGATGCTGGCGACGACCGTGATCCTCTCGCCGCTGCTGCTCACTCCGGTTGCCGCCAACCCGGCGTTTCCGATCATCGTCGTCATCCCGTTGCTCGTGGCGACCGGGTTCGCCTCGGCCGTCGTCAACGTCCGGGAGCGATTGTTCCGGCCCGCACCGGACGCACTGCGAGTCGCCCGCGCCCGTGCGCTCAGCGCGGTCGACTATCTCGATCGCTTCAGGCTCGTGCTCCCCTGGGTCCTCGCCGCCGCCGCGGTGCTCGCGTTCACAGCGCTCGCCCTGCAATGGGTCCGCCAGCCCTCCCGCGTCGACGACGCGTTCGCTGCCGCTGCGCTCTTCGCCCTGGTCGTCACCGTCGTCGTGTTCGTCGCGTTGCCTCCTGTGGAGCGACTCGTGCTGGCGCAGCCGCAGCCCGCCACGGACACACTCGAACTCGCATGGGACGACGCCTTCCGCACCACGGCGCTCAGCGCGCTTCGACTTTCGGCGGCGCTGTCCGCCTGGTTGTCGTGCGCACTTGCGCTGGGTGCCCTGTGGCTGGGGGCAGACGGACTGTTCAGCACGTTCGCGAGTCAGGTGCCCACGTGGGGGCTCATCGCCCTCACATTCATCTACCCGAGCACTGGTCGGCGCCTCCGCGCCGACCTCTATCCGGAGTGGCTGCGCCGCCCCGCCGCTGTGGGAGGTCCCGCATGATCGTCATCGACCCGTCCTCCCCCGTCCCGCCGTTCGAGCAGCTGCGATCCGGCCTCGTCGACGCCGTGGCTTCGGGCGAGCTCGGTCCTGGGGAGCGACTGCCCACCGTGCGCCGCCTCGCCGAGGATCTGGGCGTCGCGCCCGGCACAGTCGCGCGCGCGTACCGCGAGCTCGAGGCATCCGGCATGATCGAGACCCGTGGCCGCAACGGCACGTTCGTCGCCTTCGACGCCGACCCTGCGCGGCAGCAGCTTCAGCGCGCCGCCGCCGCATTCGCCGCACAGGTGCGCGACCTCCGCCTCGACGCCGACGAGGCGCTCGCGATCGTCACCGCCGCGCTGCGCGGCGGAGAGGCGTCACCCGCGTCCTGAAGCCCGCAGCGCGTCGTCGATCATCGCGACGACGTTCTCGGTTCCGGTGCGCGTGCCGACGGATGCCGCAGCCGCCGCCATCGCCGTGCGCCGGGCGTCGTCGGCCAGGAGCGGGACGACCTCGGAGCGCACGCGATCGCCCGTGAAGTCGGCATCCGAGATCAGCAGAGCCGCGCCGGCGCGGACGGCGGACGAGGCGTTCAGAGCCTGCTCGCCGTTGCCGACGGCGTACGGCACGTAGACCGTCGGGATGCCGAGCGCGCTGATCTCGCTGACGGTCGCGGCGCCGGAGCGGGACACGATGAGGTCTGCGAGCGCGAACGCGAGGTCCATGCGGTCGACGTAACGGCGCAGCGCGTAGCCGGCGACCCCGGGATCGACCAGCTCGGACCGCTCCCCCGTGATGTGCAGCAGCTGCCAGCCGGCGTCGAGCACGTCGCGCCACGCGGCGCGGTGCCCCTCGCCGAAGGCGGCGTTCAGGCGCTGCGCGCCGAGCGATCCGCCGAACACCAGGAGCACCGGCTTCGCGGGATCGAGACCGAAGTGCGCGGCCGCCTCGGCGCGGAGTGCATCGCGGTCGAGGGTGACGATCTCGCGGCGCAGCGGCATCCCGACGACCGTCGACCGTTTCAGCGGGGTGCCTTCGAAGGCGACGCCGACACCCGCGGCCCGACGGGCGCCCAGGACGTTCGCCAGGCCGGGGCGCGCGTTCGCCTCGTGGACGACGAACGGCACGCGCTCACGGCGGGCTGCCACGTAGGCGGGGGCTGAGGCGTAGCCGCCGAAGCCGACGACGACATCGACGTGGCGCCCGGAGATGTGGGCACGCACCTGTGCGATCGCGCGCGGGAAGCGCGCCGGGAAGGCGGCGGCGGCCTTGTCGGGGCGGCGCGGGAACGGGACCTTGTCGACGAACAGCAGCTCGTAGCCGCGCTCGGGCACGAGCCGGGCCTCGAGCCCCTCTCGAGTGCCGAGCACGAGCACCACGGCCTCCGGATCGCGGGCGCGCAGCGCATCGGCGACCGCCAGGAGCGGGTTGACATGTCCGGCGGTGCCGCCGCCGGCCAGGAGGTACGTCGTCACTCCCCGAGCCTACCCGGCCGACCTCCATCGGGTTTGGGGCGCACGGCGGACGTTCGGGGCGCACGCCGTGCGCCCCGAACGCTCGCGCCGCGCCCCAAACCCGGGAACCGCAGAACAGCTGACGGCGCGGAACGGGACGCTTCGGCTCAGCCCCGCTCAGCCCCGGCTCAGCGGACGGCGCGCAGCTTCGCCCGCTCGCGCGCCGCGCGGGCGGAGGCGATCGCCGCTTCACGACGGGCGATGGATGCCGGGAGCGAGCGCGCGAACGCCAGCAGCACGCCGGAGGCGATCAGGACCGACAGCAGCGACGTGCCGCCCTGCGACATGAACGGCAGCGGCACGCCGAGCACCGGGAAGACGCGCAGCACGACGCCGACGTTGATGAGCGCCTGTCCGACGATCCACACCGTGATGCCACCGGCGGCGATCCGTACGAAGGCGTCGTCGGTCTTGCGGATGACGTGGAAGGCGCCGACCGCGAAGAGGGCGAAGAGACTGAGCACGACCGCGCACCCGATGAGCCCGAGCTCTTCGCCGACGATGGCGAAGATGTAGTCGTTCGCCGCGGCGGGGAGCCAGTCGTACTTCTCGCGCGAGTTTCCGAGCCCCAGCCCGAAGATGCCTCCGCTCGCGAGGCCCCAGATGCCGTGCAGCGGCTGGTAGCAGTCGTTGAAGTAGTCGTCGAGACAGTTCGGGTTGAGGAAGCTCATGAACCGCCGCATGCGGTCGGGGCTGGTGACGGCGAGGTACGCCACCGCCGCCGCCGCGCCGATCGCGGGGAGGACGAAGATGCGCAGCTTCACGCCCGAGAAGAACAGGGCGCCGAGCACGATGAGGACGAGGATCATCGCCGTGCCGAGGTCGTCGCCGGCGAGGACTGTCGCGATCGCCAGCCCTGCCACCGGGACGAGCGGGATGAACACGTGCTGCCACTTCGTCAGCAGCGACCGCTTGCGGAACAGCACGTAGGCGACCCAGAGCGCGAGCCCCAGCTTGAGGAACTCCGACGGCTGCGCCTGGAAGCCGGCGATCGTGATCCAGTTGCGGTTGCCGTCGGCACCGTGGCCGAGGGGCGTGAACACCAGCAGCTGGAACGCGACGCCGAAGATGAGCGCCGGCCAGGCCATCTTCTTCCAGAACGCGACGGGCAGACGGCTCGCGATGAACATCAGCGGGATGCCGATCACGGCGAAGACGACCTGCTTGATCACCATCTCCCACGGCGCCTCGCCGGCCGCAGTGGCGGTGGCGGACGTCGCCGACAGCACCATGACGAGCCCGAAGACCGTGAGCAGGAGCGCCGTCGAGGCGATGAGCAGGAACTCGCTCGGCACGGGCGCGAACACCCGGCCCAGCGACACGCGCGCGGCGAGTCCGCGGCGGGCCGGTGGTTCAGGCGGAGTCGGGGTCTGCCGGGCCCGCGGCGGTTGTGTCGTGGTCACCCGGGTCCCCCGTTCCGATCCGCTCCCTCACCGCTGCGGCGAATCGCCGCCCGCGGTCCGCGTACGACGCGAACTGGTCGAAGGATGCCGCAGCGGGAGCGAGCAGAACCACGTCCCCGTCACGCGCCACCCCTGCCGCCAGTTCGACGACCTGCGCCATGACCCCTTCAGTCTCATCGGCCTCGACCTCGAACACCGGCACCGCCGGGGCGTGTCGCTCGAACGCGGCGACGACGGCCGCGCGGTCGACGCCGATCACGATGGCGGCTTTGGCGCCCGCACCGCGGCCCGAGACGAGCTCGGAGATGTCGACGCCCTTGAGCAGTCCGCCGACCACCCACACGGCGCCCGGGTATGCCGCGAGCGATGAGGCGGCCGCGTGCGGGTTGGTGGCCTTCGAGTCGTCGACCCAGGTGACGCCGGCGTGCCGCGCGACGACCTCGATCCGGTGCGGGTCCAGGCGGAAGCCCCGTAGCGCCTCGCGGATCGCGGCGGGCGCAACATCCAGCGACCGCGCCAGTGCGGCGGCGGCCAGGATGTTGGAGACGATGTGCGGCGCCGCGAGGCCGAGCGAGGCGAGCTCGTCCACCGTGGTGAGCTCCAGCGCGCTGGTGCGCCGGTCCTCCAGGAACGCGCGGTCGACGACGATGCCCTCGACGACTCCGAGGTCGCTGGGCCCCGGTGTCCCCAGGTCGAACCCGATGGCGCGCGCGCCCTCGATGACCTCGGCGTCCTCGACCATGCGCTGGGTGGCGGCATCCGCCTTGTTGTAGACGCACGCGACGCGGGTGCTGTCGTACACGTGCGCCTTCGCGGCCCGGTACTCCTCGAACGAGCCGTGCCACTCGAGGTGGTCGTCGGCGAGGTTGAGGCAGACCGCGGCCCACGGCGAGACCGGGTCCGGCGAGTCCTGCAGCCCCAGGTACCAGAGCTGGTGGCTCGACAGCTCCACGACCAGGGCGTCGAACCCCGAAGGATCGCGCACGGCGTCGAGCACGGGCGTGCCGATGTTGCCGACGGGCGCCGCCCTCAGGCCGCCCGCGACGAGCATCGTCGCCGCGAGGCGCGTGGTCGTGGTCTTGCCGTTGGTGCCGGTGACGAGGATCCAGTCGGCCGGCGTGCCGTCGGCCCGCACCACCTTGTCGCGCACGCGCCAGGCGAGCTCGACATCCCCCCACAGCGCGATGTCGTTCTCACGCGCCCAGGAGACGAGCGGATGCCGCGGCGCGAAGCCCGGCGACGCCACGACGACCTCGGGCGCGAACTCGGCGAGCTCAGCGGGCACGGCGTCGAGGCTCCCGGTCCAGAGCCGCGCGCCGATGACCGGCAGCAGGCGCGCGTACTCCTCGTCGGCCTTCTCCGTCACCACGAGCACCTCTGCGCCCAGCTCCGCCAGCGTGTCGGCGACCGAGAAGCCGGTGACCGACAGTCCGAGCACGGCGACCCGCAGGCCCTTCCAGTCTGCGTTCCAGCTGGTGAGGGTGGACAGGCGTTCCGAGGTCATGTGCGAGAGAGCCATTCGACGTAGAAGAATCCGACACCCGAGACGGCGAGGAGGCCGGCGATGATCCACATGCGCACCACGATCGTGACCTCGGACCAGCCGCGCAGCTCGAGGTGGTGGTGGAACGGGCTCATCAGGAACAGCCGTTTGCCGCGGGTGATCTTGAAGTAGAGGCGCTGGAGGATGACCGAGCCGGGGCCGATGATGAAGACGCCGGCGACGAGCACGGCGAGCAGCTCGGTGCGGGTGAGGATCGCCATCGCGGCGATGACGCCGCCGATGGCCATGGATCCGACGTCGCCCATGAAGACCTTGGCCTTCGGGGCGTTCCACCAGAGGAATCCGACCAGCGCGCCGACGAACGAGGCCGAGATGATCGCGAGGTCGAACGGGTCGCGGGTCGGATAGCACGCGGCCTTGGCCGCCGCGGAGAGACCCTCACCGCCCCAGCACGCCTGGTTGAACTGCCAGAACGCGATCAGGCTGTAGGCGCCGATCACGAAGATGCCGGCGCCGGCGGCCATGCCGTCGAGCCCGTCGGTCACATTGGTGCTGTTCGAGAACGCCACGCCGATGAACGTCACCCACGCGAGGTAGAGGATCCACCCGATGATGAGGCCGAGCGTCATGAAGCCGAGCACCGGCACGTCTCGGAACACCGAGATGTACGGCGAGGCCGGGGTCTGGTCGAACTGGTTCGGGAAGTTGAGCGCGACGACGCCGAAGGGCACCGTGACCGCGACCTGACCGGCGACCTTGCGCCAGCCGCTCAGGCCCATGAACTTCTGCTGGCGCACCTTCATGTAGTCGTCGATGAAGCCGACGGCCCCGAGGCCGACCATCATCCAGATCACGAGCAGGCCGGAGATCGTCGGAGGGTTGTTTCCGACGTAGCAGCCGATGAGGTAGCCCACGATCGTGCCGACGATGAAGATCGTGCCGCCCATCGTGGGCGTGCCGCGCTTCGTCTGGTGATTGGGGTTGCGGATGTCTTCAGGCGTGCGGATGACCTGACCCCATCCCCACTTGCGGAAGAGCCGCAGGAAGACGGGGGTGAGGAAGAGCGTGAATGCCAGCGAGATCGCCGCCGCGGTAAGGAGAGATCTCACGAGAACGATTCTCCCAGACGATCACCGAGGAACCGGAGCCCGGCCGAGTTCGACGACTTCACCAGCACGCGGTCGCCGTCGCGCAGCTCGCCCTGCAGGTAGGCGAACGCCTCGTCGGCGGTCGAGAAGAAGACGGCCTCGTTGTCCCACGAGCCCTGCGCGACGGCCTCGAGGTACATGCGGCGCGCGGCGTCGCCGACGATCACGATGCGCTGGATGCCGAGCCGCACCGCAAGCAGGCCGATCCGGTCGTGCTCCTCCTCGGCGTACTCGCCCAGCTCGCTCATCGCGCCGAGCACGACGACGGTGCGCTCGCCGGGAGCGGTGATCTGCGCGAGGGTGCGCAGCGCAGCCGACATCGAGTCGGGGCTGGCGTTGTAGGCGTCGTTGATGATGCGGACGCGGTCCGATCCGAGCGGCTGCATGCGCCAGCGCTCGGCGATCTCGACAGTCTCCAGCCGCGTGACCGCGTCGGTGAGTGACACCCCGAGGGTCGTGGCGGCGGCGAGGGCGGCGAGGGCGTTCATGACGTGGTGCTCGCCCAGCACCCGCAGGCGCACCGGCAGCGAGGCGCCGTCGGCGGTCACCGTGAAGGTTGTTCCGGATGCCGTCACCACGACGTCGTCGGCGCGCACGTCGGCGGCAGCGGCGCCGCGGCCGAACCAGCGCACCGACGCGCCCTGCTCGGCGGCGATCGGCGCCATCGCGGCGACGCGGGCGTCGTCGGCGTTGAGCACCGCCACTCCCCCGGCGCTCAGCGCTCGCACGAGCTCGGACTTGGCGTGGAAGGTGGCCTCGATGCCGCCGAAGCCGCCGGCGTGCGCCATGCCGACCATGAGGACCACGCCGACATCGGGGTCGACCAGACCCGCGAGGCGCGCGATCTCGCCGGGGGCGCTCGCGCCGAACTCGCTCACGAGGAACTTCGTGGTCTCGGTGACGCGCAGCATCGTGAGCGGCGCACCGACCTCGTTGTTGAACGACGCCTTCGGTGAGACGGTCTCGCCTTCGCCCTCGAGGATGCGGGCGAGCAGGTTCTTCGTGGTGGTCTTGCCGTTCGAGCCCGTGATGCCGACCACCCGCA
The DNA here is from genome assembly GCF_044987475.1 of Microbacterium sp. ZW CA_36. Classification (NCBI taxonomy): domain Bacteria; kingdom Bacillati; phylum Actinomycetota; class Actinomycetes; order Micrococcales; family Microbacteriaceae; genus Microbacterium; species Microbacterium sp. ZW CA_36. The sequence goes on along the minus strand of NZ_JBJDRL010000009.1, from coordinate 77,434 downwards.
GCGCGCCGGCATCCCGCACGCGCGAGACGACCTCGCGTGCGAGGTCCGCGAGGGCGGCGACGACGTCGGGCACGACGATCTGGCTGACGCCGGCCTCGACCCGGCGCTCGACGATCGCGAGCGCCGCGCCGTTGCCGACGGCGGCGTCGACGAACAGGTGGCCGTCCGTCTCCTCGCCGGGCTTCGCGACGAACACGCCGCCCGGACCGATCAGTCGGGAATCGGTGTCGACGGCGCCTTCGATCAGCGTGTCGGGCGTGTCGCCGTCGGCGAGGTGCGTCTCGCCCGAGACGGCGTGGGCGATCTGGGCGATGGTGAGCGCGATCATCAGGGAACTCTCCGTCGGGTGGGGAGACTACCCGAACTTGGGCAGCAGCTCCGGCGACGTCGTCGAGGGCATGACGCGGTAGGTCTTGAGCACCTGGGTCATGGCCTTCTGGAACGCGGTCGCGTTGGCCGCAGACGATGTTACCTTCGTCGGCTCGTCGAGGGTGACGACCACCACGTACTGCGGGTCGTCGGCCGGAGCGAAGCCGACCATCGTCGTGTAGTACACGCCGGCCTTGTAACCGCCGTTGACCAGGTCCGCCTTCTCGCCGGTGCCCGTCTTGCCGCCGATGCGGTACCCGGGGATCTCCACGGTCTTGGCGTACGGAGCCTGCAGGAACACGTTCTCGAGCATCTCTCGCATCTGCGCCGAGGTGCTCTCGCTGATGACACGCTCGGGCTCGGCCAGTTCTGGCTCGACGACGGTCCCATCGGGCTTGGTGCAGGATTCGATGATCTGCAGCGGCATCTTGACGCCGCCGTTCACGATCGCGCCGTACGCGCGGGCGAGCTCGGGCATCGTGGTGGTCACACCCTGCCCGAACGCGGTGTTGTAGGCGGTCTGAGCGCCCCACTCCTCGACGGGATGGATCAGGCCGTTCGCCTCGAGCGGGTACCCGCTCGAGGTGCCGTCACCGATCCCGAACTGCTTGAAGTAGTCGTAGCGCGTCTTCTTGTCGACCTTCTCGCTGAATTTCGAGATGCCGGCGTTCGACGAGTCGATCAGCACGCCGGTGAGCGTGTAGGTGTATGCCGGGTGCTGGAACGAGTCGCGCACGCGCGCGCCGTTCGGGAAGTTCTCCAGCCCCGATGCCACGACGGTCGAATCGGGCGTCTGCCCGCCGGCGTCGATGACGGTCGCGGCGGTCAGGCCCTTGAACGTCGAACCGGGCTCGAAGGTGCCGCGCAGGATCTGGCTGGTGCGATCGTCGGCCGGAGTGGCATCCACGTTGTTCGGGTCGACGGTCGGGTACTCGGCCGCCGCGCGCACCTTTCCGGTCTTCACCTCGTACACGAGGATCGAGCCGTGCTGCGCGGCCATGTTCTGCGTCTGCTCGGCGATCAGCTGCTGCAGATACCAGTTCAGGTCACGGTCGATGGTGAGCTGCAGCGTGCCGCCGTCAGCCGCCGGCACCTCGGTCTCGGTGCCGGGGATGACGACGCCGTCCTTGCCCCGCTCGTAGAGGCGCTCGCCGTCGGTTGCCGCGAGGCAGTCGTTCTGCGACAGTTCGAGACCTTCCAGCGCTTCGCCGTCCGTGCCCATGAACCCGACGAGGTTTCCTGCCACGGCCCCGTCGGGGTATGCGCGCGCCGGGTGGGAGACGCAGGTGATGTAGGGCATCTTCAGGTCGGCCAGGGCGCGGAACTGCTCGGTCGACACGCCGTTCTTGAGCTCGGCGTACTGGGTGTCCGGGTCATCCGCGAGCGCGGTGCCGACGATCGCGCGGACGTCCTCGGGCGTCTGCCCGGTGATCTCGGCGACGTCGTTCGACACGTCGGCCCACAGCCGCGACTCCGACTTCTCCTCCAGCACATCCGCGTCGGTCTGCGTGATGAGCAGCGGATCGAGCTGGCAGTCGTACCGCAGGATGCTGCCGGCCAGCGTCTGCCCCGTCTCGTCGACGATCGAGCCACGGGTGCCGTACAGCGTCTGCTTGCCCGCGAACGCGGTGTCGAGCGAGTCCTTGATGTGGTCGTCGGCGTTCACGACCTGGATGTCGACGAGGCGGATGATGAATCCGGCGAGGACGGCGAGGACGACGGCGAGGGCCACGACGGTGCGGCGGCGGGGACTTCTCGTGCTTCGTGTCGTCATGTGCGTCTCGTGCTCTGGTCTCGCGTTCTCGTGTCGACCGCCGGCGATGCCGTCGGTTCAGTGTGTGCTCGGGGTGGGCAGTCCGTCTGTGAGCGGCGGCGGAGTGTTGCCGACTCCGCCGTCCGGCGTCTCGGCGATCTCGACGGGCACACCGTCGATGGTCGCGTCGGGGACGGTGACGAGGGGCGTGTCGGTGATGAGGGCGTTCGCCACCGCGCCGCGACCGATCGCGTCCACCGACGACGACCCCATGGCCACTTCGGACGGACCGAGGATCGCGCCGTCGCTCAGCCGCAGGTAGCTCGGCGCCTCGTTGATCACCATGCCGAGGGCGGCGGCGTTCGCCGCCAGATACTGGGGCGAGCTGAGCCCGGCGACATCGTCGTAGAGGATCTGCTTCTCGTAGGTGAGGTCACGCTGCTCCTTCGACAGAGCGGCGAGCTCGTAGGTGCTCTGCGTCGTCATGATCGACAGCGACATCTGCGCGGCGGCGATGAGGAACGCCCCCATCACGGCGACGATCCCGTAGAAGAGCTTGGGTCGACGCCGGCGGGCGGGCGCGTCGACGACCTGCAGGCGCCGGCGCGGGGCATCCGATCGATCCGGGGCGGCACTGCCGACCGGTCGGCGCGCGGCGGAGCCCGAGAGCCCGGCCGCTGTCATGGCGTTCGCGATCGTGCTCATGCGGCACCCTCCGCGTGCTCGGGCCTCACGCGCTCAGCGGCGCGGAGGCGCACCGGCGTCGCACGCGGGTTGACCGCGCGCTCCTCGTCGGTGGCGAGCTCGGCACCTTTGACGAGCAGTCGGAATCTCGGGGCGTGCTCGGGGAGTTCCACGGGAAGACCCGCCGGCGCCGTGGACGCCGATGCCTCAGCGAGGGCGCGCTTGATCAGCCGGTCCTCGAGGGACTGGTATGACAGGACGACCATGCGGCCGCCGACCGGCAGGATGCCGAGGGCCGAAGGAATGGCGCGCTCGAGCACCGACAGCTCGCGGTTCACCTCGATGCGCAGCGCCTGGAACACGCGCTTGGCGGGATGCCCCGTGCGCTGCACGGCCGCGGGCGTCGCCGCCTGGAGGATCTCGACCAGCCGGCCGGAGCGCTCGATCGGCTCCTGCGCCCGGGCGGCGATGATCGCGCGGGCATATCGGCCGGCCAGCTTCTCCTCGCCGTACCGCTCGAAGATGCGGCGGAGATCCCCCTCGCCGTAGGTGGCGAGGATGTCGGCCGCCGTCGTGCCCGCCGACTGGTCCATGCGCATGTCCAGCGGGGCATCCTGCGCGTACGCGAAGCCGCGATCGGCGACATCGAGCTGCAGCGACGAGACCCCGAGATCGAACAGGATGCCGTCGGCCGCGGCGAAGCCGCTCGAGGTGACGGCATCCGCGATCCCGTCGTAGACGGTGTGGACGAGCGTGATGCGATCGCCGAAGCGCGCCAGCCGCTCCCCCGCGATGCGCAGCGCATCGGTGTCGCGGTCGAGACCGACGAGGTGGAGGTTCGGGAAGCGCTCGAGGAATGCCTCGGAGTGGCCGCCCATGCCGAGCGTGGCATCGACGAAGACGGCGCCGTCGTGCTGGAGGGCGGGTGCGAGCAGCTCTATGCAGCGCTCGAGCATGACCGGGGTGTGGATGTCGCGCAGGTTCATGATCGTCGGGGCCTCTGCGGGCTCCGCCCCCTGGATCCTGATCCCCATCCGCTCTGACCTGGCACCGGGGAAGTGGCGACAGGGCGGGAGCGGCTGGGAGTCGGGGTCCAGGCGACAGGGCGCGTCAGAACAGGCCCGGAATCACCTCCTGCTCCAGCTCGGCGTATGTCTCTTCGTTGGCCTCGGCATAGGTGTTCCATGCCGTGGCGTCCCAGATCTCGGCGTGAGCGCCGACGCCGGTGACGACGAGGTCGCGCTCCAGGCCGGCGTATGCGCGCAGCGGAGGGGGGATCGTGATGCGGTTCTGACTGTCGGGCTTCTCGGCACTGGCACCCGAGAGGAACATGCGCAGGAAGTCGCGCGCCTGCTTGTTCGCGAGCGGGGCCTCACGGATGCGGTCGTGCACCCGTTCGAACTCCTTCTCGCTGAACACGTACAGGCAGCGATCCTGTCCGCGCGTCACGACGACACCCCCACCAAGGTCATCGCGGAACTTGGCCGGGAGGATGACGCGTCCTTTGTCATCGAGCTTGGGTGTGTGCGTGCCCAACAGCATCGGTACATCACACCCCCTTCGTCCGGCCCCCCCGGGTTGTTCGCCACTTTACTCCACTCTCCTCCACTTTGCTACTAATGGATCGCCCGACGCTCCCCCGCGCCCCCTTGCCGCGGTCCTCGACACGGCTTCCGGGCAACAAAAAAAGCACCGACCCGAAGGTCGGTGCTTCTCGTGCGGACTCAGCCGGCGGCGGCGCTCAGCGCTCCCCTTGCCGCTTGTCCCATCGGTCGTTCATGCGGTCCATGAACGAGGAGGCATTCTGTGGTTTTGCGGGTCGGTCGGGCTCGGCCGGTATCTTGCCGGGGCCGCGACCCGGCGTGACGGCGAGGAGGACTCCGCCCAGCATCACGACGAAGCCGATCACACCGACGACGATCAATTGCTGCGAGACCCCGACGATCAGACCGCCGAGCCCCAGCAGCACGAGGACCGTGCCGTAGACGATGTTGCGATAGCTCAGGGTGCGTCCGTCGCGGGGCGCGCTGACGACATCCGCGTCGTTGCGCATGAGATGGCGTTCCATCTCGTCCAGCAGGCGCTGCTCCTGTTCGGAGAGTGGCATGCATCCCCCTCTGTACTTCGGTGGCTCGATTGTACGCGTGCCGTTCCTCACTAGGCTAGGCCCGTGTCCGCACCCGCAGAACCGATCGAAGCCATTTCCCAGCGAGTGGACATCTTCATCTCGGCTCAGCGGGAGTCCGTGACGGATGCCGGCGCCGAGGCGGCGCGGTTCGTCTCGGCCGCGGCCGATGCGGCGACGGGCGGCAAACGGCTCCGCGGGCGCTTCTGCATCGCCGGGTGGAGGGCTGTGGAGGAAGCGTCGGCCCGTGCCGGCGACGCTCCCGACCCGGTCGTGGCAGCGGCCGCGGCGCTCGAGGTCTTCCACGCCGCCGCCCTCGTGCACGACGACGTCATCGACAATTCGGACACGCGGCGCGGCCGCCCTGCGGCGCACCGTGCCCTCGAGGCGGGGCACCGCGAGTCCGGGTGGCGCGGCGATGCCGACGCATTCGGCCGGTCGGGTGCGATCCTGCTCGGCGACCTCCTCGTCGCCTGGAGCGATGACCTCCTCGAAGAGGGGCTCGCCGAGACGTCGCCCGACCGCGCGGCGGCCGCCCGCCGCGAGTACGCCCTGATGCGTCGCGAGGTCACGCTCGGTCAGTTCCTCGACATCGCCGAGGAGTCCGCCTTCGTCACGGAGCCCGACGAGCGCCACGCCGAGCGGGCGCTGCGCGTGGCCTCGTTCAAGTCCGCCCGGTACAGCGTGCAGCAGCCGCTCGCGATCGGCGCGGCGCTCGCGGGAGCGGACGCCGCGCAGGCAGCCGCGCTCGCCGCGTTCGGGCACCCCCTCGGCATGGCGTTCCAGCTGCGCGACGATGTGCTGGGCGTGTTCGGCGACGAGGCCGCCACCGGCAAGCCCTCGGGCGACGACCTGCGAGAGGGCAAGCGCACGGTGCTCATCGCGTATGCGCGCGAGGCTCTCGCTCCCGGCGCGCGCCGCCTCGTCGACGAGCTGATCGGCGATCCCGGCCTGGATGCCGGGCAGATCGCGTCGCTGCAGCAGACGATCGTCGAGACCGGCGCGCTCGACCGAATCGAGCGCCTCATCGCCGACTACGCGCACGAGGCCGATCGCGCCCTGTCGGGAGCACGGCTCGGCAATGCTGCCGTCGGCGAGCTGCGGGATCTGGCTCGTGCGGCGACCGTCCGCACCACCTGAGCACCGGCCCTTCGGCACCCCGGAGCGGTGCGGCTGACGCTGCCGCTCAGACCACGGTGCGCGCGACCCGACGGACCTCGCTCTTGCGACCGGCGAGCAGAGCCTCGATCGGCGACATTCCGATCGACTCCTCGGGGCTCAGCAGCCAGTCGATCACCTCGTCGTCCGAGAACCCCACGTCATGGAGCACGAACACGGTGCCCCGCAGCGACGGCAGCGGGTGCCCGTCGACGATGAAGACGGCCGGGACCTTCAGGACGCCGTCGCGCTTGGATCCGACGAGGTGGAACTCGTCCAGCAGCCGGCGCACGCGACCGAGGGGTTCGCCGAGCACCTCCACGAGGTCGGGAAGGGTGAGCCAGTCGGTCTCGAAGCGGGGCGCGTCAGAGGTCACGAAAGCAACTATCTCAGATCGCAGCGAGGCCGAGCCCATCGCACTTCAGCCACTTCTGTCACACAGGCCTCTTCTTATAACAGGCGTTGACACCATATGACTTCCGTGACACGGTTTTCGGAGTCGACTGAGGGGGGAAAACTCGTGCGACAGGTGCGGAGTACCAGGAAGAATGTCCATCGGAGCGCCGCCTCGCGGATGCTCGTGGCCGGGGTCCCGGCGGCCGTCGCCGGCTCGATCGCGCTGACGCTCTCGGCCGTTCCCGCGCATGCCGCGCCGACGGATGCCGCCGCTCAGAGCGCCGACCACGTGCTGCGCGGCATCCGCTCCGCAGGCCCCGCAGTGGCGACCGTCTCGGTGCCCAGCGCGCTCGCCGGACCTGCGGAGGGGATCGCCGCGCACGCGGCGGTCATCGCCGCTCCCGCCGTCGCCCGCGTGACCGCTGAGGCCGCACCCGCGACGTACACCGTGCAGCGCGGCGACACCGTGAGCCGCATCGCCGCCCGCTTCGGGCTGCGCACCGCCGACGTGCTCGCGCTCAACGGCCTGGGCTGGTCCTCGACCATCTACCCGGGGCAGGTACTGAAGCTGGCCGCGAGCGCCGTCGCCGCACCCGCGCCGGCGAGCCCTGCAGCGGCACCCGCCGACGGCTCGTACACCGTGCAAGGGGGCGACACGGTCGGCGCGATCGCGAAGCGCCACGGCGTCACCACCGACGCCGTGCTGTCGGCCAACGGGCTCGGCTGGTCGTCCATCATCTACCCCGGCCAGACGCTCACGATTCCCGGCGCCGCGGCGCCCGCCGCATCCGCCCCTGCGCCGGCCCCGGCGCCCGTGCCGGCTCCCGCTCCGAGCGCGCCGGCCGCCGGCACGCACACGATCTCGGCGGGCGACACGGTCAGCGCGATCGCGAAGCGGTACGGCGTGAGCATCGATGCCGTGCTGTCGGCCAACGGGCTCGATCGGTCCTCGATCATCTACCCCGGCCAGACTCTCCGGATCCCGGCATCCGCTTCCTCCGTGCCGGGGCTGACCTCGGAGCAGGTGGCCAACGCGCAGCTGATCGTGCGCATCGGCCGCGAACTCGGGGTGTCCGACCGCGGCATCGCGATCGCCCTCGGCACGGCGATGCAGGAGTCGTCGCTGCGCAACGTCACGTGGGGCGATCGCGACTCGCTCGGCCTCTTCCAGCAGCGCCCGAGCTACGGCTGGGGCGCCGAGGCGGAGGTGCAGGATGCCGCGCGCGCGACCCGCGCCTTCTTCGGCGGCCCGGGCGACCCGAACGGACCCCGCACGCGCGGTCTCCTCGACATCGCCGGATGGGAGGGCCTGACGTTCACGCAGGCCGCCCAGGCGGTGCAGATCTCGGCCTATCCCGACGCGTACGCGAAGTGGGAGGCGCCGGCGCACTCGTGGCTCGCTGCGCTCGGCTGATCCGGAAGCGTCACATTACGATCTCGCGGGGTGAGGCGCTCCGCTTCCTCGCAGGCCCGCGTCCGTAGACTCTCAGCGTGAGCACGAGTCAGCAGACGGACCCGCTGATCGGCCGTCTCGTCGACGGCCGGTACCGGGTGCGTGCTCGCATCGCCCGCGGCGGGATGGCGACCGTGTACGTCGCCACAGATCTGCGCCTCGAGCGGCGCGTCGCCCTCAAGGTCATGCACGGCCACCTGAGCGACGACACCGTGTTCCAGAGCCGGTTCATCCAGGAGGCCCGCGCGGCGGCCCGGCTGGCCGACCCGAACGTGGTGAACGTGTTCGACCAGGGTCAGGACGGCGACATGGCGTACCTCGTCATGGAGTACCTGCCGGGCATCACACTGCGTGAGCTGGTGCGCGAGCAGCGGCGGCTGACCGTGCCGCAGGCGGTGTCGATCCTCGACGCCGTGCTGTCGGGGCTCGCCGCCGCGCACAAGGCCGGCATCGTGCACCGTGACGTCAAGCCCGAGAACGTGCTCCTCGCCGAGGACGGCCGCATCAAGATCGGCGACTTCGGGCTGGCCCGCGCCACGACCGCGAACACCGCGTCGGGCGCGCAGCTGCTCGGCACGATCGCCTACCTCGCTCCCGAGCTCGTCACGCGCGGCACCGCGGACGCCCGCAGCGACATCTACGCCATCGGCATCATGCTCTACGAGATGCTCACCGGTGAGCAGCCCTACAAGGGCGAGCAGCCGATGCAGATCGCCTTCCAGCACGCGACCGACTCCGTGCCGCGGCCGAGCGTCAAGAACCCCGGCGTGCCCGAACCCCTCGACGAACTCGTGCTGTGGGCGACCGAGAAGTCGCCGGATGAGCGCCCGCTCGACGCGCGCGAGATGCTGCAGCGCCTGCGCGACATCGAGCGCGAGCTCGGCATCTCCCCCGTCGTCGCGCGCACCGGTCCGATCGGCATCGTGCGCGACGACGCCACGGCCACGGGTGAACTCACCGCCGTGCTGCCGGGCACGCCGACCGGGCCCACCGCCGCGATGGAAGAGGTCGACAACGCCGGCCGCCTTCGCCGCGCCACGCAGCGCCGCCGCTCGCGAGGCGCCTGGCTCATCGTGCTCGTGCTGCTGCTCGCGGCTCTCGCGGGCGGCCTCGGGTGGTGGTTCGGCTCGGGACCCGGATCCCTGGTGGCTGTCGCCGATGTCACGGGGAAGACGTTCGACGAGGCATCCGAGATCCTCGCTGCGGACTCCCTCGTCGCCGTGCAGCAGGGCGAGAACAGCCTCGAGGTCGCCGCGGGGCAGGTCATCCGCACGAACCCCCCGCAGGGCACACGCGTCGACAAGGACACCGAGGTGAACGTCTTCGTCTCGCTCGGTCCGGCCGAGGCCACCTTCGCGTCGTTCGCCGGCATGTCGGAGGCCGACGCCCGATCGGCCTTCACGGCGCAGTCCGTCTCGGTCGCCGACGACAGCGCCGCGTTCTTCACGGATGCCGCCGCCGGGACCGTCATCGGCGCCTTCGTCCGGCCCGTCGGCGCACCCGACGACGGTTCGCAGGACGTCCCGTGCATCGACGGGTGCACCGTGCACCAGGGTGACAGCGCCCGGCTCCAGGTGTCGCTCGGCCCTCTGCCCGACGTCTCGGGCGAGAGCGAGGGCAAGGCCCGCAGCACCCTCGAGGGCCTTGAGCTGGTCGTCGCGGACCCGAGCCAGACCGAGGCGAGCGACTCGGTCGACGAGGGCCGCGTCATCCGAGTCATCGGCAAGGAGGACGGCGGCTGGCTCGCCCCGGGCGACACCGTGACCCTCGTGGTGTCGACGGGTCCCCCGTTGTTCGCCGTGCCGGATCTCGTCGGCATGACGCTCGCCGAAGCCCGCAACGCGGCCACCGATGCCGGCTTCACCATCGACTACGACGCCCGCTGGGATGCCTTCCCCGACCCGTTCACGCAGGTCGAATCGCAGAAGCCCGACGCCGAGGACCTGGAGCCCCGCGGCACCGTGATCTCCCTGCGCATCGCCGCTGCGCTCTGACCGCAGATACAGCGAAGATCCCGGATGCCTCGGCCGAGGCATCCGGGATCTTCTGCGTGTGTCAGGCGCGGGCGGTGAGCTTCTCGAGCTCTTCGGCGACGAGGAAGGCCAGCTCGAGCGACTGCATGTGGTTCAGGCGCGGGTCGCAGAGCGACTCGTACCGCGTGGCGAGGGTGGCCTCATCGATGTGCTCGGAGCCGCCCAGGCACTCGGTGACGTCGTCGCCGGTGAGCTCGACGTGGATGCCGCCCGGGAAGGTGCCGACCGCGCGGTGCGCCTCGAAGAAGCCGCGCACCTCGTCGACGACGTCGTCGAAGCGACGCGTCTTGTAGCCGGTGGGCGTGGTGATGCCGTTGCCGTGCATGGGGTCGGTGACCCACAGCGGGGTGGCGCCGGAATCGCGCACGGCCTGCAGGAGCGGCGGCAGCGCGTCGCGGATCTTGCCCGCGCCCATGCGCGTGATGAACGTGAGACGGCCGGGCTCTCGGTTCGGGTCGAGCTTGTCGATGAGCGCCAGCGCCGTCTCGGGCGTCGTCGTCGGCCCGAGCTTCACGCCGATGGGGTTGCGGATCTTCGAGAAGTAGTCGACGTGCGCGCCGTCGAGATCACGGGTGCGCTCACCGATCCACAGGAAGTGCGCCGACGTGTTGTACGGCGTGTCGGTGCGCGAGTCGATCCGCGTCATCGGCCGCTCGTAGTCCATGAGCAGGCCCTCGTGACCGGTGTAGAACTCGACGCGCTTGAGCTCGTCGAAGTCCGCGCCGGCGGCCTCCATGAACCTGATCGCACGGTCGATCTCGGTCGCGAGACGCTCGTACTGCTGGTTCGCCGGGTTCTGTGCGAAGCCCTTGTTCCAGGAGTGCACCTCGCGGAGGTCGGCGAAGCCGCCCTGCGTGAACGCGCGGATCAGATTGATGGTCGACGCCGCCGTGTGGTAGCCCTTCAGCAGTCGCTGCGGGTCCGCCTGGCGCGAGCCTTCGGTGAAGTCGTAGCCGTTGACGATGTCGCCGCGGTAGGCCGGCAGCGTGACATCGCCGCGCGTCTCGGTGTCGCTCGAGCGCGGCTTGGCGAACTGACCCGCCATGCGACCCATCTTCACGATCGGCATCGATGCGCCGTACGTGAGCACGACGGCCATCTGGAGCACCGTCTTGATGCGGTTGCGGATCTGCTCGGCGGTCGCCCCTGCGAAGGTCTCGGCGCAGTCGCCGCCCTGCAGCAGGAACGCGCGGCCCGACGCGGCACGGGCGAGGCGGTCACGCAGGTTGTCGACCTCGCCCGCGAACACCAGCGGGGGCAGTGTGGCCAGCTCAGCGGATGCCGCGACCGCCGCCTCGGCGTCATACCACTGGGGCTGCTGCTTGATGGGCAGGGTCCGCCAGTGGTCGAGTGCGTCGAGCTGCTGAAGCATCCCTCGAGTCTAGCCGTGACGAGGTCGGCGCCGGCGCCGCGTGACGCCCGTTCGCCGGGCGGTCAGCGAGTCTTCTTCTTGAGGCGGTCCTTGACCGTCGACGCGTAGACGTCCTCGTACTCCTGCTCGCCCAGCCGCTGCAGCGCCACCATGATCTCGTCGGTGATCGAGCGCAGGATGTAGCGATCGCCCTCCATACCCGCGAACCGCGAGAAGTCGAGGGGCTCGCCGACGACGATGCCCACCCGCACGATGCGCGGGATCGTGGTGCCGATCGGCATCATCGTGTCGGTGTCGACCATCAGCACCGGCACCACCGGGACGTGCGCCTCGAGCGCCATGCGCGCGATGCCGGTGCGGCCGCGGTACAGCTTGCCATCGGGGCTGCGCGTGCCCTCGGGGTAGATGCCGAGCAGATCCCCGCGGCCCAGCACCTGCAGGCCGGTGTTGAGCGAGGCCTCCGAGGCTTTGCCGCCGGAGCGGTCGATCGGAAGCTGACCCGTGCCCTTGAAGAACATGCGCGTCGCCCAGCCCTTGAGGCCCTTGCCCGTGAAGTAGTCGCTCTTGGCGAGGAACGACACCGGACGGTCGAGCATCAGCGGCAGGAAGATCGAGTCGACGAACGACAGGTGGTTGCTGGCGAGGATCGCGGCGCCCTCTGCGGGGACGTTGCGCCGGCCGACGATCCACGGGCGCCAGATCGCCTTGACGATCGGCCCGATGACCACGTACTTCATCAGCCAGTAGAACATCCCGCTACGCCTCTGTGCCGGCGAGGTCGGCGGCGCCGATCAGGCCGGCGTCGTTGACGAGCCTCGCGATGGCGAAGGTCGCGATCGGCCGGTCGCCGTAGCCGGGCAGCGACCGCTCGTACGCCAGGCGCATCGGCTCGAGCAGCGCATCGCCGAGCTGGGCGACGCCGCCGCCGATGACGAACAGCTCGGGGTCCAGCACCGCCTGGAAGCCGCCGCACGCCTCGCCGAGCGCGGTCGCGACGCGGCGCAGGGCCTCTGCGGCGCCGGCGTCCCCGGCGAGCACAAGTCGCGAGACGGCCGGGCCGCTGATCGAGCCGTGCTCGGCGCGGTGGGCGGCCAGGGCCGCGCCGATCCCGCCGGCGTCGGCGATCTCACCGGCCTCGCGCTGGAGCGCGCGGCCGGAGGCGTACTGCTCGAGGCAGCCGTGCTGTCCGCACCCGCAGAGCAGGCCGTCCCGGATGAAGCGCGTGTGGCCGAGCTCTGCGGCGATGCCGTGGCCGCCGCGGAACAGCTTGCCGTCGAGGACGATGGCCCCGCCGACGCCCGTGCCCATGGTGAGCATGACCATGTGGTCGACGTCGCGTCCGGCGCCGAAGCGGAACTCGGCCCAGCCGGCGGCATTCGCGTCGTTCTCGATCGTGACCGGCAGGCCGATGCCGTCTTCGAGCGTCGCCTTCAGCGGCTCGTTGTGCCAGGCGATGTTCGGCGCGTGGATGACGGTGGCGCGGTCGCGGTCGATGAAGCCGGCGGCCGCCACGCCGACGGCGGCGACCTGGTGGGTCGCGCGGAAGTACCGGGCCATGTCGACCACGGCCTGCGCGAGCGCGGCCGTGTCGGTCGGGGTGTCGACGCGGAGCTGTTCGACGATGCCGCCGTCGGAGTCGACGACGCCTCCCGCGATCTTGGTTCCGCCGATGTCGATACCGACCTTGAGCACGATCTCCCTCTCCGGCCGCCGCACGTACGACAGCGCCTTGAAGTCTATCCAGGCGGTCTTCGTCCACACCCGCCACTGTCCGGGATGTGACGGCCGATTAGACTCGGATGAGATCCACCCGAGATTCATCCGTCCGGTACCGAAGGAGCTGCCGTGGTTCAGTTCGAAGTCCCTGCCATCGTCCCCGCCGATCCGCAGGCAAACGTCACCGACCTGCTGGTCGAGCGCGTGAAGGCGACGCCCGACCGCGCGCTGTTCGCCGTGCCCGATGGCGACGGCTGGCGCGACATCACCGCGGCCGAGTTCCAGAAGCAGGTCATCGCGCTCGCCAAGGGCTTCGTCGCCGGAGGCATCGAGCCCGGAGACAAGGTCGGCTTCATCGCCCGCACCACGTACGACTGGACGCTGGTCGACTTCGCGCTGTTCTATGCCGGTGCCGTGATGGTGCCGATCTATGAGACCAGCTCGACGGCGCAGATCGCGTGGAACCTGACCGACTCCGGCGCGATCGCGATCATCACCGAATCCTCCGATCACACCGCCCGCTTCGCCGCGGCGCGCGACGAGCTGCCGCTCATCCGCGTCGCGTGGGAGATGCACAGCGGCGACCTCGACCGGCTCATCGCCGAGGGCACCGGCGTCTCCGACGACGAGATCGAGCGCCGGCGCAACATCGCCAACGGCGCCGACATCGCCACGCTCATCTACACGTCGGGCTCGACCGGGCGCCCCAAGGGGTGCGTCCTCACGCACAGCAACTTCGTCGAGCTCACCCGCAACGCGACGCTGTCCAACCAGGAGGTGTTCGCCACCCCGGGTGCGTCGACCCTGCTGTTCATCACGACCGCGCATGTGTTCGCGCGGTTCATCTCCATCCTCGACATCCACGCCGGTGTGAAGACCGGGCACCAGCCCGACACCAAGCAGCTGCTGCCCGCGCTCGGCTCCTTCAAGCCGACGTTCCTCCTCGCCGTGCCGCGCGTCTTCGAGAAGGTGTACAACTCCGCCGAGCAGAAGGCCGAGGCCGGCGGAAAGGGCAAGATCTTCCGCGCCGCTGCGCACACGGCGGTCGAGCACTCCCGTCTGAAGCAGGAGGGCAAGAAGGTCCCGCTGGGCACGAAGATCAAGTTCGCGCTGTTCGATCGGCTCGTCTACAGCAAGCTCCGCACGGCCATGGGCGGCAACATCGCCTTCGCGGTCTCGGGCTCCGCGCCGCTCGGCCCCCGCCTCGGACACTTCTTCCACAGCCTCGGCGTCACCATCCTCGAGGGCTACGGCCTGACCGAGACCACGGCGCCGGCGACCGTCAACCAGGCCCGCAAGTCGAAGATCGGCACGGTCGGCCCCGTGATCCCCGGCGTCGGCATCCGTCTCGGCGATGACGGCGAGATCCAGGTGCGCGGCATCAACGTGTTCAAGGAGTACTGGCGCAACCCCGAGGCGACGGCCGACGCCTTCGACGGCGACTGGTTCAAGACGGGCGACATCGGGGCGTTCGACGACGAGGGCTTCCTCACGATCACCGGTCGCAAGAAGGAGATCATCGTCACCGCCGGCGGCAAGAACGTCGCGCCCGCCGCTCTGGAGGACCCGATCCGCGCCAATCCGATCGTCGGCCAGGTCGTCGTCGTCGGCGACCAGAAGCCGTTCATCGCCGCGCTGGTGACGCTCGACCCCGAGATGCTGCCGACGTGGCTGTCGAACAACGGCCTGTCCGCCGACATGTCCCTCGCCGATGCCGCGAAGAACGACGCGGTGCGCGCCGAGGTGCAGCGTGCGATCGATCGCGCCAACACGACGGTGTCCCGCGCGGAGTCGATCCGCAAGTTCACGATCCTTCCGAGCGAATGGACCGAGGCCAGCGGTCACCTGACGCCCAAGATGAGCATCAAGCGCAACGTGATCCTCGCCGACTTCGCCGGCGACATCGAGGAGATCTACGCCGTGCCGGTGAACACCACGAACGTCTCGCTCTCGTAACTCCGGCGACGGATGCCGAAGCCCCGGGCCCTTCAGGGCCCGGGGCTTCTGTTCATCCGGCCGGCGTCAGAACCAGTCGGACTCGCGGATCTCGCGCATCGCGATGCGGCGCTCCTCCGGGGTGAGCCGCTTCAGGTAGAGCATGCCGTCCAGGTGGTCGGTCTCGTGCTGCAGCGCCTGGGCGAGCAGCCCCTCCCCCTCCAGGACGAGCTCGTTGCCGTCGAGGTCCATGCCCACGACCTTCGCCCAGGGGTAGCGGACCGCGTCGTGCCAGAGTCCCGGCACCGACAGGCATCCCTCGCCGATGGCCTCGGGCTCGCCCGACACCTCCACCAGCACGGGGTTGAGGACGTACCCGATGTCGCCGTCGATGTTGTAGCTGAAGGCCCGCAGGCCGACGCCGATCTGGGGTGCCGCCACACCGGCGCGGCCGGGGAGCTCGACGGTGTCGAGGAGATCGCGGACGAGGGCGCGCACGCCGTCGTCGATCTTCTCGATGGGCGCGCTGACCGCCGTGAGAACGGGGTCGCCGAAGACACGGATGGGACGAACAGCCATCGGGCGCCTCAGGCCGCCGGAGCGAGCGAACGGAGGCCTTCGACCACGGTCGCCGCGAGAGCGCGTGCGGCATCCCGCGTCGCGGGCTGCAGCTCGCGGAACACGATGGCGCTGCCGGCCGCGATGTGGGCGTCGTAGGGGACGCGCACCACGGCGCGCACGCGGGAGCGGAAGTGCGAGTCCAGCTCGTCGAGCTGTACGAGCGGCTGCCCGGGGCGTGCGTTGTTGAGCACCACGACGGCGCTGCGCACCTTGTCCGCGTACCCGTTCGTCTCGAGCCACGTGAGCGTCTCCGACGCGAGGCGCGCCTCGTCGACGCTCAGCCCGGCGACGATCACGAGCTGGTCGGCGAGATCGAGCGTGGCGCCCATCACCGAGTGCACGATGCCGGTGCCGGTGTCGGTGAGCACGACCGAGTAGTAGTGGGCCGCGAGTGCCGCGACGTTCCGGTAGTCGGCGTCGTTGAACGCCTCCGAAACGCGCGGGTCGGCATCGGAGGCGACGACGTCGAGCCGGGTCTCGTCGCGCGCGACGATGTTCGACAGGTCGTTGAAGCCGACGACCTCGGGGCTGATGCGCACCAGGTCGCGGACGGTCTTGCCGCTGTCCCTCGAGATCCGCTCGGCGAGGGTCCCCCGGTCCGGGTTGGCGTCCATCGCGATGACGCGGTCGTCGCGTGCGTCCGCCAGCGCCTGGCCGAGCAGCGCGGTGACGGTCGTCTTGCCGACGCCGCCCTTGCGGGACAGCACCGGCACGAATCGCGCGCCGCCGGTCAGCGGCGCTGCGATGCGACGGTCGAGATCCTTGCGGGCCTTCGCGCGTTTGCTGTCGCCGAGGTTGATGCGCCGACCCGAGATCGAGTAGACGAAATGCTGCCAGGCGCCCTCGGGCTCTGGCCGCACGACCTGGTGGGGGTCGAGCAGCCGGTCGGCGGTGAGCAGGTCGGCGGTCTCGCGGTCGGCTTCGAACTCACCCAGGCGCTTCGACGACAGGGTGACGTCTGCGCGCGGGAATGCGGCGCGCTCGACGGCCGAGCGCTCGACGACGGGCTGCGCCCCGGTGTGGTTCGCTGCGCGGCGTGTCGCGGGCGTCGGGCCTGTGGCGGTCTTCGCGGCAGCGGCGGCGGCCGAGACCGACGGCGGTGCGGGCGACGTCGGGGGCGCGGATGCCGCGGCCGCGGCATCCGTCGTGCCGGCGTCCTCGCCGTTGTCGGCCGGGGTCTTCGCGCTCATAGGCTCCTCCGCGGTGTCGTCGGTCGCGATGACATCGTCTCCCGTTGCGGCGTTCTCCGCCAGAGCGGCTTCGACCTCTTCCTCGGCGAGGACGATGTCGAACTCGGCGGGATCGAACTCTTCATCGAAGTCCGCGTCCTCGAACTCGACGGCGTCGAAGTCGACGACCTCGAACTCATCGACGGCAGGCTCGGCGGCGGTGGGCTCGGCGGCGACGACCGCCGCGGCCGGCTGGTCGCCGGCAGGCTCGGATTCGTGGGACTCGGGCTCAGCGGCTTCGAACGCGGGCTCGATGCTCTCCGCTGCGACGCCCGGCTCGTGCTCGACGGCGTACGCGTCCGCGTCCTCGGCGGCCACGGGGGGAGCAGCCTGCTCCGCGGGCTGGTACTCCTCGGCCTGGACCGTCTCGGCGGCCTCGAGCACCTCGAGCACCTCGTCGGCGTCGGCGATGTCCTCCTCCGGGGGCGCGGCCGCGAAGCCGTCGCCCTCGATGGTCCACTCCTCGAGGTCGGCGTTCGTCTCGATGATCTCCGCCTCGGTCGTGTCGGCCGGATACTCCGCGGCCGGCGTCGGCGCGATGACGGGAAGGTCCGCGTCGGCGGGGATCTCGATGATGAAGGGCACCTCGTCGTCGATGACGTCGTCATCGGCGAGGTCGTCGTCGGACTCGGACGGCAGCTCGACGTTCACCTGCGCCGTCGCACCACCCAGGATGCCGAGACCGGTCGTGTCGATGCTGCCCGTCTCGGAGAGCACCCCGTTCTCGGGCTCGTCGGGCGTGTGTTCGGTGCGATCGGGCGTCACTGCGAAGTTCTCCTGGGAAGACGGCGCCTGTGCCGGTGCCGGGGCGCATATCGGGCGTATGCCGCCCTCCAGGCTACTGGGCGGGACGGATGACGACCAAAAGGTCGCCCGCATCGACCTGCGCGGTCGCGGCGATCGCGAGGCGTTCGACGACGCCGTCGACGGGTGCGGTGATGGCGGCCTCCATCTTCATGGCCTCGATCGACGCCACCGGCTGTCCCGCTGTCACGGTGTCGCCGACGGCCGCCTTGAGCGTGACGACGCCCGAGAACGGTGCCGCGACCTGCCCGGGCTTCGTGGTGTCGGCGCGCTCTACCTGGCGCGCCTCGACCGTGATGCTGCGATCGCGCACGAACACCGGGCGCAGCTGGCCGTTGAGGGTCGTCATCACCGTCCGGATGCCCTTGGGATCGGCCTCGCCGATCGCCTCGAGCCCGACGTACAGCTGGACGCCCGGGTCGATCTCGGCGACGTGCTCCTCCCCCGGCTTGAGGCCGTAGAGGTAGTCGGGCGTGCCGAGCGCGGTCAGGTCGCCGTACGCCTCGCGGTTCTTCTCGAACTCGCGTGCCGGGCCAGGGAAGAGCAGCCGGTTCAGCGTGCGACGGCGCAGCGCCGTGTCGCCGCCGAGGCCCTCGCGCTCGTCGGCGGTCAGCTCGGGCACGTCGATCGAGATCGTGCGACCCTCGAGCACCTTGGTGCGGAACGGCTCCGGCCACCCGCCCGGCAGATCACCCAGCTCGCCCGCCATGAAGCCCACCACCGAGTCGGGGATGTCGTAGTTCTGCGGGTTCGCCTCGAAGTCGGCGGGATCGGCGCGCACCGCGACCAGCGCCAGCGCGAGATCGCCGACGACCTTCGACGACGGCGTCACCTTCGGGATGCGGCCCAGGATCCGGTCGGCGGCGGCGTACATGTCCTCGATGAGCTCGAAGTCGTCGGCGAGGCCGAGCGCGATCGCCTGCTGGCGGAGGTTCGAGAGCTGTCCGCCCGGGATCTCGTGGTGATAGACGCGGCCCGTCGGCGAGGCCAGTCCCGACTCGAACGGGCGGTACAGGTGGCGCACGGCCTCCCAGTACGGTTCCAGGTCGCTCACCGCCTGCAGGCTCAGGCCGGTGTCGCGGTCGGTGTGCGCGAGGGCGGCGACGAGCGCCGAGAGCGACGGCTGGCTGGTGGTTCCCGACATCGGCGCCGCCGCGGCATCCACGGCATCGACACCGGCGGCACTGGCCGCGAGGAGGGTCGCGAGCTGGCCGCCTGCGGTGTCGTGCGTGTGCAGGTGCACCGGCAGGTCGAAGTTCTCGCGGAGCGCCGTGACGAGCTTCGCGGCGGCGGCCGGGCGCACCAGCCCTGCCATGTCCTTGATCGCCAGGATGTGCGCGCCCGAGTCGACGATCTGCTCGGCGAGGCGCAGGTAGTAGTCGAGCGTGTAGAGCTGCTCCGCCGGGTCCAGCAGGTCTGCGGTGTAGCAGAGCGCCACCTCTGCGATCGCCGTGCCGGTCGAGCGCACCGCGTCGATCGCCGGACGCATCTGCGACACGTCGTTCAGCGCGTCGAAGATGCGGAAGATGTCGACGCCGGTGGCCGCGGCCTCGCGCACGAACGCGTCCGTCACCTCCACCGGGCGCGGTGTGTAGCCGACCGTGTTGCGGCCGCGCAGCAGCATCTGGATCGGGATGTTCGGCATCGCCCCGCGCAGCGCCTCGAGACGCTCCCACGGGTCCTCGGCGAGGAAGCGCAGTGCGACGTCGTAGGTCGCACCGCCCCACGCTTCGACCGACAGCAGCTCGGGCGTCATCCGCGAGACGTGCGGACCGACCCGCACGAGGTCGCGCGTGCGCACCCGGGTGGCCAGCAGCGACTGGTGGGCGTCGCGGAAGGTCGTCTCGGTGACGGCGAGGGCGCTCTGCTCGCGCAGCGCGCGGGCGAACCCCTCGGGGCCGAGCTCGCGCAGCCGGGCGAGCGCGCCGGCGGGCGGCGCCGCCGCGAGGTCGATCTCGGGCAGCTTGCTGCCCGGCGAGACCGACAGGGGCTTGTCGCCGTAGGGGCGGTTGACGGTGATGTCGCCGAGCCAGTTCAGCAGCTTGGTCGCCCGGTCGCGCGACGGGTTGCTGGTGAGCAGCTCGGGGCGCTCGTCGATGAACGACGTGCTCACGTCGCCCGCGATGAACGCGGGATCGTCGAGGACGGCGCGCAGGAACGGGATGTTGGTGGAGACGCCGCGGATGCGGAACTCCGCGAGTGCTCGGCGGGCGCGGGCGACGGCGGCCGGGAAGTCGCGGCCGCGGCAGGTGAGTTTGGCCAGCATCGAGTCGAAGTGCGGGCTGATCTGCGAGCCGGCGGCGGTGGTGCCGCCGTCCAGCCGGATGCCGGCGCCGCCCGGGGAGCGGTAAGTCGTGATGCGGCCGGTGTCGGGCCGGAACCCCTGCGACGGGTCCTCCGTCGTGATGCGGCACTGCAGCGCGGCTCCGCGCAGCTGGATGCGGTCCTGCGTGAGGCCGAGCTCGGCGATGGTCTGCCCGGCGGCGATGCGCATCTGCGACTGCACGAGGTCGACATCCGTCACCTCCTCGGTGACGGTGTGCTCGACCTGGATGCGGGGATTCATCTCGATGAAGACGACCTCCCCGGTGCGAGGACCGGCCGTCTCGAGGAGGAACTCGACCGTTCCCGCGTTCTCGTAGCCGATCGACCGGGCGAACGCGACGGCGTAGCCGTGCAGCGCGTCGCGGACGGCGGGGTCGAGGTTGGGCGCCGGGGCGATCTCGATCACCTTCTGATGGCGACGCTGCACCGAGCAGTCGCGCTCGAACAGGTGCACGGTCTCGCCCGTCGCGTCGGCGAGGATCTGCACCTCGACGTGGCGCGGGCGCTGCACGGCCTGCTCGAGGAAGACGCGGGCGTCGCCGAAGGCGCTCCCTGCCTCGCGCATCGCCTCGGCGAGTGCCGGGGCGAGCTCCTCGCTGCGCTCGACGCGCCGCATCCCGCGTCCGCCCCCGCCGGCGACGGCCTTGACGAAGATCGGGAAGCCGATCTCGTCGGCCTGGCCGAGCAGGGCGTCGACGTCGTCCGAGGCCTCCGTCGAGCGCAGAACGGGCACGCCCGCCGCGACCGCGTGGTGCTTCGCGGTGACCTTGTTGCCGGCCATCTCGAGCACCTTCGCGGGCGGGCCGATGAAGGCGATGCCGTTCGCGGCCGCCTTCTCGGCGAGCTCCGGGTTCTCGGACAGGAAGCCGTAGCCCGGGTAGATCGCGTCCGCGCCGGCCTCTTTCGCGACGCGCACGATCTCGTCCACATCGAGGTACGCGCGGACCGGATGGCCCTTCTCGCCGATCTCGTACGACTCGTCTGCCTTCTGCCGGTGCAGCGAGCCGCGGTCCTCGTACGGGAACACCGCGACGGTGCGGGCCCCCAGCTCATACGCGGCGCGGAAAGCCCGGATGGCGATCTCGCCTCGGTTCGCGACCAGGATCTTGCGGAACATTCGACCTCCGTGAGCGGCGGCGCGGGTGGGCCTCTGGAAACAGGCTGAGTGTGCTCACAGCCTAGGGGACGGTAACGTGGTGCCTTGTGCACGTCCTATCCGTCAGCTCGCTCAAGGGTGGCGTCGGCAAGACGACCGTGACTCTCGGACTCGCGTCGGCGGCCTTCGCCCGCGGTGTCCGCACGCTCGTCGTCGACCTCGACCCGCAGTCCGACGTATCGACGGGCATGGACATCCAAGTCGCCGGTCGACTGAATGTCGCCGATGTCCTCGCCAATCCGAAGGAGAAGACGGTCCGCCAGGCCATCACCTCCAGCGGCTGGGCGAAGGTGCATCCGGGCACCATCGACGTCATGATCGGCAGCCCGTCCGCGATCAACTTCGACGGCCCGCACCCGAGCGTGCGCGACGTCTGGAAGATGGAAGAGGCGCTCGCCACCATCGAGGCCGACTACGACCTCGTCCTCATCGACTGCGCGCCGTCGCTGAACGCCCTCACGCGCACCGCGTGGGCGGCATCCGACCGCGTCATCGTCGTCACCGAGCCCGGCCTCTTCTCGGTCGCCGCAGCCGACCGCGCCCTCCGCGCCATCGAGGAGATCCGCCGCGGCCTCTCCCCTCGCCTGCAGCCGCTGGGCATCGTCGTCAACCGCGTGCGCCCCCAGTCGATCGAGCACCAGTTCCGCATCAAGGAGCTGCGCGACATGTTCGGCCCCCTCGTGCTGAGCCCGCAGCTTCCCGAGCGCACCTCGCTGCAGCAGGCGCAGGGCGCTGCGAAGCCCCTGCACATCTGGCCCGGCGACTCCGCCCAGGAGCTCGCGGCCGACTTCGACTCGCTGCTCGACCGCGTCATGCGCACCGGCCGCATCCCGGTTCCCGAAGACACGCGCTCCTGACGGCGACGGATGCCGGCATCCCGGCATCCGCGCGGGTGACCAGTCTGCTCACTCGATGAACACTTTGCGCACTTTGTGCACGAGTGAGTGATCAGGACTTGCTATTCGGCTCTCGATCACTGACCATATCGCCATGGCATCGATGACGCTGCACCCTGACAGCCTTGCCGTGCACGCCGGCCGCGACGATCTCGCAGCGCTGGGCGTCCACGCACTCCCCCTCGACCTCTCGTCGACCAATCCGCTGCCCGGCATCGAGCTCGGCGGCATGTCGTACGAGGTGCTGGCGACCGGCGGCCACCCGTTCGAAGGAGGCTCGAACGTCTACGCGCGGCTGTGGAACCCGACGGTCGCCCGGTTCGAAGACGCCCTCGCGCGCCTCGAACACGCCGAGGAGGCGGTGGCGTTCTCGTCGGGCATGGCCGCGGTCACCGCGGTGCTGCTCGCGCTGACGCACGAGTCCCAGCGCCGCCACGTCGTGGCGGTGCGTCCTCTGTACGGCGGCACCGACCATCTGCTCGCATCGGGGCTGCTCGGCGTCGAGACCTCGTTCTGCGCCCCCGACGCGGTCGCCGCGGCGATGCGTGACGACACGGCGCTCGTCGTGCTCGAGACGCCGGCCAACCCGACGCTCGAACTCGTCGACATCCGCGCCGTCGTCGCTG
The DNA here is from genome assembly GCF_044987475.1 of Microbacterium sp. ZW CA_36. Classification (NCBI taxonomy): domain Bacteria; kingdom Bacillati; phylum Actinomycetota; class Actinomycetes; order Micrococcales; family Microbacteriaceae; genus Microbacterium; species Microbacterium sp. ZW CA_36. Next base: position 54,783 of record NZ_JBJDRL010000009.1, on the reverse strand, counting down.
CGGCCGGCGACGTGCCCGTGCTCGTCGACAACACGTTCGCCACGCCCGTGCTGCAGCATCCGCTCGATCTCGGTGCCGCACTGTCGCTGCACAGCGCCACGAAGTACCTCGGCGGTCACGGTGACGTCGTCGGCGGAGTGGTCGCCTGCGACGCACGGCTCGCCGCGGCGCTCCGCCGCACGCGCGCCATCACCGGTGCGATCATGCACCCGCTCTCCGCGTACCTGCTGCACCGCGGTCTCGCGACGCTGCCGGTGCGCATGCGGGCGCAGCAGGAGGGCGCCCGCGTCGTCGCAGAGTGGCTCACCACGCGGCCCGAGGTCGCGCACGTGCACTTCCCCGGCTTCGCGGCGAGCGACCCGCGCGGGCTCGTGGGCACTCAGCAGTCGGGTCCGGGCGCGATGATCGCGATCGAGCTGGCCGGCGGCTTCGACGCCGCATCGTCGCTGACGGCGGCGGTCGAGCTGTTCACGCACGCGGTGTCGCTGGGCAGCGTCGATTCGCTCGTCCAGCACCCGGCCGCTCTCACACATCGCCCGGTGGCGTCGGACGCGAAGCCCTCGGACGCGCTGGTGCGCCTGTCGATCGGCCTCGAGGACCCGGCCGACCTGATCGCCGACCTGGCTCAGGCCTTCAGCGCCACCACAGTGGAGCCAGGACGGGTCGAGCCGGCGCTCGCGTGAGTCAGGCGGAGCGGGCGGCGCGGCGCACCGCGAGCTCGTCCATGGGGTCGGGCCGCTCGAACTCGAACTCGACGAGCTCGGACTCGACCTCGCGCAGCACCTTGCCGACGGCGATGCCGAAGACGCCCTGGCCGCGGCTGACGAGGTCGATGACCTCGTCGTTCGACGTGCAGAGGTAGACGGACGCGCCATCGCTCATGAGCGTGGTGCCGGCGAGATCGCGGATGCCGGCGGCACGGAGCTGGTCGACGGCGGTGCGGATCTGCTGCAGCGAGATCCCGGTGTCGAGCAGTCGCTTGACGAGCTTCAGCACCAGGATGTCGCGGAAGCCGTACAGCCGCTGGGAGCCCGATCCGCTGGCGCCCCGCACGGTCGGCTCCACGAGCTCGGTGCGAGCCCAGTAGTCGAGCTGACGATAGGTGATGCCGGCGGCCTTCGCCGCCACGGCACCGCGATAGCCGACCTCGTCGTCCATCGCAGGAAGTCCGTCGGTGAAGAGGAGTTCGGCACCGAATGGCTCACCTGCAGCCACGTCTCCGGTCATGCTCGTTCCCCCCTCCGGAATCGAATACCTCAACGCTAGATCAGCCTCCCCCTCGCGGCAATGACATCCGCTGTTCGCAGGTCGGCGTGTCGCACGCCTGGACGGGCTCCGCGACCGGTTCTGGGCTCGGCACCCGCTGTTCGGATCGCCCGGTTTGACGGGCTGATCAGGCGAGCATGCGGTCGAGCGCGGCGCGCACGAAGATCGCCCGAACGTCGTCGAGACGCCGGGTCAATTCGGGCGCGAGCTCGCCGGCACGACCGCGGGACGAGGCATCCGTCCGTCGCAGGAGCGGGGCGAGTGCCGACTCCACGAGGGCGACATCGCGCTCGGCGCTCTGTCGCAGCGCACGCACGTGACGCGGCTCGATGCCGTGCCGGTCGAGGGCGACGAGCGCGCGCAGGAGCGTGACGGATTGCTCCGTGTACGACTCGGCGCCGGCGATGATGCCCGTGCTGATGGCGTCGTTGAGCAGCTGCGGGGCGGCACCGGCGGCGGCGAGCATCTCGTCGCGGCGGTAGCGGCGCGGCGCGGGCACGATCGACGGAGGCGGCACTGCGGTCGGCGTGGCTGGGTCGCGACCGGCGTCGACGTCCTCGAGATAGTCGCGGATGACCGACAGCGGCAGGTAGTGGTCGCGCTGCAGCGTCAGCGCGAGGCGCAGCCGCTCCAGGTCGTCCTGAGAGAACTTGCGGTACCCCGACTCGGTGCGCAGCGGCGTGACGATCCCCTGCACCTCGAGGAAGCGCAGCTTGCTCGAGGTCAGGGACGGGAACTCCGGTGACAGGCGTGCGAGAACCTGCCCGATGCTGAGAAGACCCGCGGACGACGCCCTTTCGTGGGCGGAAGCCGCGGGCATCAGGCGTCCGCCGCCCGGGCGAGGTCGGCCGGCGAGACGAAGAAGTTGAGGCGGAACTTTCCGACGCGCACCTCGGCGCCATTGGTGAGCGTGGCCCTGTCGACCCGCTCGCCGTTCACGTAGGTACCGTTGAGGGAGCGCTGGTCGACCAGCTCGAAGGTCGTGCCGGAGCGCGTGATCTCGGCATGGCGGCGCGAGACGGTGACGTCGTCGAAGAAGATGTCGGCTTCGGGATGCCGCCCCACGGTCGTCACGTCGGAGTCCAGCAGGTAGCGGGCGCCTGCGGTGGGTCCGGAACGGACGAGCAGCAGTGCAGCACCGGAGGGGAGGGCATCGATCGCGTCGAGCTCCGCATCGCCGAGCTCGCTGCCGAACGGCACGAACGAGAGATCGGAATCGTGGCCGAACGTCTGCGTGGTGTCGGCGGCACGGTCGGACTCGTGTGCGTCGGCCCCTGCTGCGCGGCGGATGTCGCCCTGATCGGGTCGGCGGTCGTGCTCCACGGTTTCCTCCTCTATCCGTTCAGCCTATCCGATCGACCTCGGCTGCGACGAGGTCGTTGCGCCCCATTTCACCCGATCACCGCCACCGGCACTCCCGAGAGCTCCGGCGCGTCCGCGGGGTGAGGCGGAGCCTCGGCGCACCCGGAAAAGCGCTCGTACTGCAATGTTTCGCCGCGTGTCGCGCGAGATGCCCCGGAACACGTGCCCGCCTAGCCTGGCAGGACCGTAGACGATTCGTCGAACGAGAAGGAGACCACCGTGTCCAGCCCGCACAGCCACATCCCGCCCCTCCAGGTGCGTGAGCGTGCGGCGTGCATGTGCGACCACGGCGGCAGCTGCTCCTCGTTCGCTCCCGGCCACGCACTGCACCTGATCCAGGCGCGCCTGGCGTCGGCGACGCCGTCGGAGTGGGCGGATGCCATCGTCGAGGAGTCCGACGAGCGCTCCGGTTTCGTGATCGTCCGGACGCTGGCCGACGCCACGTCGATCGTGCTGTGGAACGGCGTGGGCGCCGCGGTGACCGCGACCCCGGGCACGCCCGTCGCGCTGCATGAGCGCTACCACGTGCTCGCCGTCGGCGGGGCGCGCTTCAACGTCCTCCGCGCGGAGCTCGCCGAAGCCTGACCGGCCCTGCCGCGATCCTGCGGTCTCCAGCGCGGGGTTTCGCGCAGGAGGAATGAGAAAGGCGACGGGCCTCAGCCCATCGCCATCATCGAGTTCTTCATCGCCATGCAGGCGTCCATGCACGCCTGGCAGGCCTGAGCGCACATCTTGCAGACCTCGCTGTGGTCCGCGTGCTCCATGCACTCGTCCATGCAGACCTGGCACATCGCGATGCACGCGTCGAGCATCGACATCATCGCCGCCGGGGTCATGCCCTGCATGCGCATCATGGCGCGCATCATCGTGTTGCACATGTCCGCGCAGTTCATGCACGCGGGCGCGCACGACATCATCTGCGTGGAGCACACCGTGCACGCCTGCTCGCAGGCCGAGCAGGCGTCCATACAGGCCTGCATCACCGACATGTCCATGGTGTCCATGCCGGGCATCGACATCATGTCCTTCGACATGGCGTCCATCATCATGGAGTCCATCGCCGCCATCCTTCCGTCACCGGGTCGGCGGGCAGATCCCCCGCCTTGCGGCCATGCTAGACCTCGGAACGCCCGGATCGAAGGGCCGGATAGGCTCGATCGCGTGATGTCACACAGAGTTCACAAGCGGCTCTCAGCCCCCGTCTCGGCGCTCGTCGCCGCCCTGCTGGTCGCCTTCGCCGTCGTGCTGGGCACGGCGTCCCCCGCTCAGGCGCACGATGAGCTGCTCGGCAGCGATCCCGCCGCCGACAGCAGTCTCGATGCTCTTCCCGCGCAGCTCACGCTCACGTTCAGCGCCGAGATCGCCGACGACGAGGGGGCATCGGTCGTGGAGGTGACGGATGCCGCGGGCACCGCGCTCACCGCCGGCGCCCCGGTCGTGAACGACAACGTGCTGACGCAGCCGCTCGCGGGTGAGGCGTCCGGTGCGGTCACGGTGCTGTGGAAGGTCGTCTCGAGCGACGGGCATCCCATCTCGGGCGAGTTCTCGTTCACGGTCGCGGGTGCGCCGGCGCCCACGCCGGCGCCCACGGAGACCACGGCGCCGACGCCGTCCGAGACGGCGACCGCTGCGCCGACGGAGACCGTCGAGCCCACCCCGACGGCGACGAGCGCTCCTGCCTCCGACGACGCACCGAGCGCGTGGCCGTGGGTCATCGCAGGGGTGCTGGCGCTCGCGCTGGTGGCCGCCGTGGTCTACCTGCTGGTGTCGCGTTCGCGGCGCGAGAAGGCCCTCGCCGCCTCGTCCGCGAGCGCTCCGGTCGCCCCCTCGCAGCCCGGCTCCGAGCCTCCGGCCGACCACTAGGCTGGAAGCATGCCTCACTACGACGTCGCCATCCTCGGCGCGGGGCCCGGCGGGTACGTCGCGGCCGTCCGTGCTTCTCAGCTCGGCCTCAAGGTCGCGATCATCGAAGAGAAGTACTGGGGCGGTGTCTGCCTCAACGTCGGCTGCATCCCCTCGAAGGCTCTGCTCAAGAACGCCGACCTCGCGCACCAGTTCCACCACAAGGCCGATCTCTTCGGCATCTCGGGTGACGTGCACTTCGACTTCGGGGTCGCATGGGATCGCAGCCGCAAGGTGGCCGATACCCACGTCAAGGGCATCCACTACCTGATGAAGAAGAACAAGGTCGACGAGTACGAGGGGCGCGGATCGTTCACCGGTCCGAACGCGATCCGCGTGACCAAGGCCGACGGCTCCACCGAGGACGTCACCTTCGACAACGCGATCATCTCCACCGGCTCCAAGGTCCGCCTGCTTCCCGGCGTGCAGATCGGCGGCAACATCGTCACGTACGAGGAGCAGATCCTCGCCCGCGACCTGCCGCAGTCGATCGTCATCGTCGGCGCCGGCGCCATCGGCATGGAGTTCGCCTTCGTCATGGTGAACTACGGCGTCAAGGTCACGATCATCGAGTTCCTCGACCGTGCGCTGCCCAACGAGGACGCCGACGTCTCCAAGGAGATCGCGCGCCAGTACAAGGGCTACGGCGTCGACATCCTCACCTCGACCAAGGTCGAGACGGTCACGGACCACGGCGACAAGGTCACGGTCGCCTACACCGCCAAGGACGGCTCCACCGGCTCGATCGACGCCGACAAGGTCATGATGTCGATCGGCTTCGCCGCCAACGTCGAGGGCTTCGGGCTCGAGAACACCGGCGTGAAGCTCACCGACCGCGGCGCCATCGACATCGACGACCACATGCGCACCAACGTGCCGCACATCTACGCCATCGGCGATGTCACCGCCAAGCTGCAGCTGGCCCACGTGGCCGAGGCGCAGGGCGTCGTGGCCGCCGAGACGATCGGCAAGGCCGAGACGATGCCCCTCGGCGACTACCGCATGATGCCGCGCGCGACGTTCTGCTCGCCCCAGGTCGCCTCGTTCGGCCTCACCGAGCAGCAGGCGCGCGACGCCGGCTACGACGTCAAGGTCGCGAAGTTCCCGTTCTCGGCGAACGGCAAGGCGAACGGCCTGGGCGAGCCCATCGGCTTCGTCAAGCTCATCGCGGACGGCGAGCACCTCGAGCTGCTCGGCGGTCACCTCATCGGCCCCGACGTCTCGGAGCTCCTGCCCGAGCTGACGCTCGCCCAGAAGTGGGACCTCACCGCTCTCGAGGCCGCGCGCAACGTCCACACGCACCCGACGCTGTCGGAGGCCGTGCAGGAGGCCTTCCACGGCCTGGCCGGCCACATGATCAACCTCTGATCAGCTGACGCGGAAACGCCCCGGACCTTCTCGAAAGGTCCGGGGCGTTTCGTCTCGTCGCTGGCGCTCCTCGCTCAACGACCGGGGGCTGGTTCGGACGCGCGCGCGAAGCGAGACGAAACGCCTCTCCACCGGTCGTTGATCGAGCGGAGCGAGACGAAACCCGCTACGACTCCTCAGTCGCCGAGCGTGCGGGCGAGCTTGGAATCGGATGCCGCTTCCCGGCCGCCGACCGCCTGCACGGCTTGTGCGGCGGCGGCGAAGAGCGCCGCGCGGTCGTCCGCGGAACCGGGTGCGGCGGGGCCGAGCTCGAACTCCCACTCCCGCCAGGTGCGCTGCACACCGTCCCGCTCGTCGGTGGCGATCACGTGGTCGTCGACGAACTCGGCGACGACGCCGCCCTCGGCGTCGCAGAGGGCATACGCCGTGCGCTGGTTGCGGATGCGGGCGATCGGCGCCAGGTGCGACGTCGCGGCGACGGCCGCGAGGGCGTCGGCGACGGCATCCGGAATCGTGTCGTCGGTGCCGAGCGGCCAGTGCAGCTCCACCCGGCCGCCCTCCGCGTCACGGGGGCCCTTGATATGCCAGCCCTCGTCGGGGCCGCCGGTGCGGCGGCGCACCGCGTAGCCGGCGTGCGCGAGGGCGAGGTCGTCGCTGTCGAGGTAGACGGCGTCGAGGGCGCGCGGCTCGGCCGCGCCGACCGAGGACACCCCGGGCAGACCAGACCAGTCGGGGAGCGCGGTGTCGTCGTCGACGTCGAATTTCAGCTCGATCTCGACCGAATGGCTCGGGCGGGTCGGTTCGGCAGGGTGCTCGTCAGCGCCGATCACGTGCGGTGTCGCTGTACGGATCGATGTCGTCCTCGGACTCGATGAACCAGAACTCGGCTTCGGTCGGCCCATCGCCGTCGCCCGTGTTCTCGGGCGACCCCTTGCGCTCGTAGACGACCTGCGTCTCGCTGTAGGGGACGATCAAGCGGTCCAGCTGGGGGTCTTCGAGGGGCAGGAGCTGCCCGTCGAGCGGGCCTCCGTGCAGTCGTGCGATGGCCATGCCCCCAGCGTAGACCCGGCGCCCGACGCCATCCGCACCCTTGCGCTCTGCCGGCCGACGTGTCTCCGTGCCGCCGACGTTCACCGCCGCGACGCCCGGCGTTCCGCTGAGGCGGCGATCGTGGTGCAAGCGCTTCCAGATTCTGCCTCTAGAATCGCGAGCGTGAAGGCCATCCGAACGTTCACGGTCCGCCCTGTGCTGGCCGACACCCTCGCCCCGCTCGATCGCCTCGCCTCGAACTGGCGCTGGTCGTGGAGTCGCGCGACGCACGCATTGTTCGCCTCGATGGATCCGGCCCTGTGGGACGACATCGGCGCGAACCCCGCCCGCATGCTCGGCGCGCTGGGTCAATCCCGCCTCGACGAGCTCTCGCACGACGAGGAGTTCGTCGCTCGGGTCCGCGAAGAGGACGAGCGGCTCACCGCCTACCTCGAGGGCGACCGCTGGTTCCAGCAGCTCGAGGGCGACAAGCCGGCGCACATCGCCTACTTCTCCCCCGAGTTCGGCGTCGACGGGTCGCTGCCGCAGTACTCGGGCGGGCTCGGCATCCTCGCCGGTGACCATCTCAAGAGCGCGTCCGACCTGGGCGTGCCGCTGACCGGCGTCGGGCTCTTCTATCGCGCGGGCTACTTCCGCCAGTCGATCGGCGACGACGGGTGGCAGCGCGAGGCCTATCCCCTGCTCGATCCGTACGGCCTCGGCCTGACGCTGCTGCGCGACCGCGCCGGCGCACCGGTCGAGATCGCGCTCGATCTGCCGGGCGACCGCCGCCTGTACGCGAGGGTGTGGATCGCCGACATCGGGCGCATCCCGCTGCTGCTCCTCGACTCCGAGACACCGTCGAACACCGACGACATGCGCCGCGTCACCGATCGCCTGTACGGCGGCGGCGGCGAGCACCGTCTGCTGCAGGAGCTGCTGCTCGGCGTCGGCGGCGTGCGCGCGGTGCGGGCGTGGTCCGAGCTGAACGGTCGCCCCGCCCCCGACGTCTATCACACGAACGAGGGCCACGCCGGGTTCCAGGGACTCGAGCGGATGTCGGAGCTCATCACGCAGGACGCCCTCAGCTTCGACGAGGCCCTCGCCCAGGTGCGCGCGGGCACCGTCTTCACGACGCACACCCCGGTGCCCGCCGGCATCGATCGCTTCTCGCGCGACCTCATCGCGGACTATCTCGCCAGCGGTCTCTTCCAGAACCTCGACGCGGGGCGTGCCATCGCGCTCGGCCTCGAGACCTGGAACGGCGGCGACCAGGGCGTCTTCAACATGGCCGTGCTCGGCCTGCACCTCGGGCAGCACGCGAACGGCGTCTCGGTGCTGCACGGCGAGGTGAGCCGCGGCATGTTCGGCATGCTGTGGCCGGGCGTCGACGCCGACGAGGTGCCGATCACGTCCATCACGAACGGCGTCCACGCTCCGACCTGGGTGCACCCCGCTCTCAAGGCCGTGAGCGAGCGGGCGTGGGGCGACGCGCGCACCGACGCCCACGACTGGACCGACCGGGCTGCCGTGACGGATGCCGAGCTCTGGGGTGTTCGTCAGCAGATGAAGGGCGGGCTCATCGCCGAGGCGCGGCGGCGGGTGGCGGCATCCGTGTCCACGGGCAACGGCCACACGCCCTCGTGGGTGGAGGATCTGCTCGATCCCGATGTGCTCACCATCGGCTTCGCCCGACGCGTGCCCACGTACAAGCGGCTCACGCTGATGCTGCGCGATCCCGAGCGGCTGACCGCTCTGCTCACCGACCCCGAGCGGCCGGTGCAGATCGTGATCGGCGGCAAGTCGCACCCGGCCGACGACTCGGGCAAGATCCTCATCCAGCAGCTCGTGCGCTTCAGCCGCGATCCGAAGGTGCGCGGGCGGATCGTGTTCCTGCCGGACTACGACATCACCCTCGCCAAAGACCTGTACCCCGGCTGCGACGTGTGGCTCAACAACCCGCTGCGCCCCCTCGAGGCGTGCGGCACGAGCGGCATGAAGGCCGCGCTCAACGGCGCGCTCAACCTCTCGATCCTCGACGGCTGGTGGGACGAGTGGTTCGACGGCGAGAACGGCTGGGCGATCCCGACCGCCGACACCGCGTCGAACGACGAGGAGCGCGACGACGCCGAGGCCGCGGCCCTGTACGACCTCATCGAGCACCAGCTCGTGCCGAAGTTCTACGAGCGCGAGGGCGGCATCCCCACCGCGTGGCTGGGCATGGTGCGGCACACCATGACCGATCTCGGCAAGAAGGCGACGAGCGACCGCATGGTGCGCGACTACGTCCAGCGGCTATACGTGCCGGCGGCCGCCCACGACGTGGCGCTGCGCGCGAACGGGTTCGCCCTGGCCCGCGAGGTCGCCGCGTTCGTCGGACGCATCAAGGGCGCTTGGGGCCGGATCTCGATCGCGAGCGTCGACAGCTCCGGCATCCCGGCGCAGGCGCAGGCCGGCGACGCTCTCGAGGTGCGCGCCGACGTGCGGCTCGACGGCCTCTCGCCCGACGACGTCGCCGTCGAGCTGCTCTACGGCAGCACCGACGAGGACGACGCGCTCGCGCGCGACCACTCGGTGTACCGCCTCTCCCCCACCGGCGAGGGCGTGGACGGAGTGCGAGCCTTCACCGGCACGCTGCCGCTCAGCGTCACGGGCACGTTCGGGTACACCGTCCGCGTGCGGCCGGCGCACCCGCAGCTCGTGTCGCCCGTGGAGCTCGGCTTCGTCACGTACGCCTCGTAGGACACTGATCACGGATGCCTCGATCCGGCGTGCTGCGCCGGATCGAGGCATCCGTCGTCCTTCCTCGAGGCTGCGCGTCGACTCGTGGCGTTTCGTCTCGCTCGCTGGCGCTCCCTCGCTCGACGACCGGGTCAGAGCACGGGACGTTTCGTCTCGCTCGCTGGCGCTTCCTCGCTTGACGACCGGGTCAAAGGAACGGTCGTTGAGCGAGCGCAGCGAGACGAAACGCGCCCCCGGCCCACGTAGGCTGGTGCGGTGAAGCCGTTCGTCCTCCTCGCCACCCGTGCCGAGGACGTGCCCGCCGACGAGGAGTACGCGCTGTTCCTGCGCTATTCCGGCCTCTCCCCCGATGAGCTCGTGCGGGTGCGGCTCGAGGCGGAGCCGATGCCGCGGTTCGATCTCGATGCGCTCTCGGGCATCTTCGTGGGCGGCGGACCGTTCAACGCTTCCGATCCCCTCGAGAAGAAGTCGGCGGTGCAGCGGCGGGTCGAGGCGGAGTTCGCGACCCTGCTCGACGAGGTCGTGGACCGCGACTTCCCGTTCCTCGGCGCCTGCTACGGCATCGGCACGCTCGGCGCCCACCAGCACGCGGTGATCGACCGCACCTACCCCGAGCCGATCAGCGTCGTGCCGGTGACGGTCACCGAGGCCGGGGCATCCGATCCGCTGCTCGAGGGGATGCCGACGACCTTCGACGCGTTCGTCGGACACAAGGAGGCGATCTCGCAGCTGCCCGCCGCGGCGACCCTGCTGGCGTCGTCGCCGGGCTGCCCGGTGCAGATGTTCCGGGTCGGCGAGAACGTCTACGCGACGCAGTTCCACCCCGAACTCGACGTCGAGGGCATCACGACGCGCATCCACGCGTACGCCGACTACGGCTACTTCGCCGCCGACGAGCTCGAGCTCACTCTCGCCGCGGTGCGGCGCGCGGCGGTCTCGCATCCGAGCCGCATGCTGCGCACGTTCGTCACCCGCTACGCGCGCTGAGTCGGACCTTCGCACCGCGCCTCGGCGGTGGTACGCTCCCCGCACCGGCTGCCTCCGCCGCCCGAGACCGAGGTGCGTCATGGGTTCCAAGAAGCTGCTCCTCACGGGCGCCGCGATCGCCGTCGTCGTGGCGGCCGCGATCCTGGTGCCGAGCGTCGCGACCGGAGCCCCGCTCCCGGCGCTGCTGCCGGCGACCTTCGCGGTGGCGCCGGATGACGGCCCCGGCGAGAACGGCCGCGGCAACGCGTTCGGTCACGACAAGGACTCCCCCGACTTCCCCGGCAACGGCAACCGCGGCGACGGTGACAGGGGCGGCGACGGCAACGCGTTCGGTCACGACAAGGACTCCCCCGACTTCCCCGGCAACGGCAACCGCGGGGACGGTGACAAGGACGACCACGGCCGCGGCAACGCGTTCGGTCACGACAAGGACTCCCCCGACTTCCCCGGCAACGGCAACCGCGGCGACGGTGACAGGGGCGGCGACGGCAATGCGTTCGGTCACGACAAGGACTCCCCCGACTTCCCCGGCAACAACGGCCGCGGGCACGACGACTCGGACGACTGAGTCTCTGACCGGTTCCCGGGCGCTCCCCCGGGTTGATCAGTCCGGCTGAGCCAGCACGACGCGCGAGACGGATGCCTCCCCCGCCGGCTCAGCGGTCTCCAGCGCCGGGCCGAGTCCGATGTCGACGAGCACGATCTCGCCGGCGAGCTCCGCGCCGCGTCCGGTGACGAGTCCTGCCTTGACCGCACCGAAGGTGACGGTGACGGATGCCGGGAGCACGGCGTCATCCGCGGTCCCGGTGTCGGGGTGCAGGCCGCTCGGGATGTCGACGGCCACGACGCGCTGCCGGCGCCCGGCGCGCGGGACGGTCGAGAGGAGCACGGTGACCGCCTCGCGCGCGGTGCCGCGCAGCGCCGGGTCCTGCGAGGCGCCGATGCCGAGGATGCCGTCCACGATGAGTCCGTAGCGGTGGGCGGTGTCGGCCAGCTCAGCGAGGTCGACCCTCCTCACGCCGGCGCCGACGGCGGCCGCGAGGGCTGACTCGTGGAAGCGGTCGGAGACCAGCAGCGCGTCGACGTCGGCGACAGCGGCGATCTGCGCCGCGGCGTAGAGCGCGTCTCCGCCGTTGTCGCCGCTGCCCACGAGCACGAGCACCCGCGGGCGCGGCGTGTCGGGGTGATCGAGAGTCACGGGTTCCAGAGCGCTGGTCATGGTGGTGGGGGTCTGCGACGACGACAGCTCCGCGCGGATGACGTCCGCGAGAGCGCGTGCTGCGCGGCGCATGAGCGGCGTACCGGCGTCGAGGAGCGGGCGTTCGGCTGCGCGGACCTGCTCGGCGGTGTAGGTCGGCACCTGGTGGCTCACGACTGCTCTTTTCCGGCCCCGACGCGTTCCTGTTCCGCCGGAGCGGCCGGCTGCTCGTCCGCCTTCTTCTTCTGAGCGGCGAGCCGTTCCCGGTCGGCGTCGGCGCGCGCGTGCGCGAGCTCCTCGGTGGCGACGCGCACGGCATCCTCCGCCTGACGCACCCGGCGCAGGGCGAACGTCGGCGAGCCGAACCGCTCGCGGACGCGGTCGACGTGCTCGCGCTCGCTGACGATGATCCAGGTCGACGCGAGCAGGATCACCTGGGCCGACAGGTTCAGCCACAGCAGCAGGGCGATGAGGCTGGCGAAGGTGGCGAGGAGGGGGTTCGAGCCGGCGCCGGCGACGAACAGTCCCGACAGCTGTTGGAGGACGGTGAGCCCGAGCGCGCCGAGGAAGGCTCCCGACCACAGCGCACGAGGACGCGCGCGCACGCCGCTCAAGCTGACGAAGGCGAGGGCGACGACGGCCATGTCCAGCAGGAAGACGACCACGATCGAGACGCTGCGCGTGGCGATCGCCGCGAAGTCGTCCTGCGTGATCCCCAGCCAGTCGAGGACGGTTCCGATGAACGAGGTGCCCACGAAGGTCGCACCCGCTGACAGGACGAACCCGCCGCCGATCGCGATCGCGAGCAGCAGGTTTCGCAGCAGCACCCAGACGAAGAAGACGTCGTCGTGCACCCGGTCGGCCAGGGTGCGGATCGCCACGCGCAGCGACCCGATCGCGCCGATCGCCGCTCCGACGAGCGCGACGAGCGCGATGATCCCGGCGACGGTGAATCCAGCGGGCGCCTGGATGTCGGAGACGTCGACGATCCCGCCCTCGCCGACGAGGCCAGGGATCGCGGCATCCACCGCGTCCACGAGCGACTTCCATGCCGCAGGGTTGTCGCTCAGCCAGACGGCCGCGAACGAGAAGCCCAGCAGCACACCCGCGAACACCGAGAACAGGGAACGGTAGGTGATGCTGTCCGAGAGCATCGGGCCGCGCCGCTCGGCGTAGTGCAGCCACACCCGTACGAGCCGCAGTGACAGCGCCCAGGCCGTCACCTTCGCGATCAGGTCCGCCATGGCGCCACCTTATCGAGTGCGCGCGGGGACCCTGCCCAGGCTTGACGCGGGCCACATAGTATGTCCATGGGGATTGGGGAATTGCCGTGAGAGGTCTTGCACAGACGCTCGTGCTCACCGGAGCCGTACGAGCCGCCGACATGTCAGCCGCCATCGCGCAGGCGGGGGGCGCTGACGGGCCCGAGCTGCAGCGATTGCTGGTGAGCTCGAAGCTCGTGACCGAGGGGCAGGTCGCCGAGGCGATCGCCCTGCACACCGGCCATCGGTACGTCGACCTCGCGAGCATGCCGCTCGACCCGAATGTGGTCGCGCTCGTGCCGGGCAACCTGTGCCGCAAGTACGGCCTCATCCCGGTAGACCTTCGGGGCGAACGTCTGACCGTGGGCGTGCTCGACCCGACCGACATCGTCGCGCTCGACGACGTCGCGAGCATCACCGACCTCTTCGTCGAGCCGGTCGTCGTCGCCGAAGACGCGCTGACGCAGATGTTCGAGCGGTTCCTCCGCTCCGACGAAGAGCTCAGCGAGCTGTCGATGACGATCGAGGAGTCCAGCGAGTCGAACCAGGCCGCGTTCACCGAGACCCTCGAGGAGCAGGACAACGACGCCCCCATCGTCCGCTTCGTGAACCTGCTCATCGCGCAGGCCATCAACGACCGTGCCAGCGACATCCACGTCGAGCCGGGCGAGAAGCAGCTCACCGTGCGGTTCCGCATCGACGGCGTGCTGCACGAGATGCAGAAGGCCGACCGGGCTATCCAGGACGGCATCATCTCGCGTCTGAAGATCATGTCGTCGATCGACATCGCCGAGAAACGCAAGCCGCAGGACGGCCGCCTGTCGGTGACGCACGAGAACCGCTCGGTCGACCTGCGTGTGGCGACGCTGCCCACGGTGTGGGGCGAGAAGATCGTGATGCGCATCCTCGACAACACCGGCCAGGTCATGACGATGCGCGACCTCCTGTTCTCGAGCACCAACGAGAAGCGGTTCCGCGAGGCGATCACGAAGCCGCACGGCATGATCCTCGCGACCGGGCCGACCGGTTCGGGCAAGTCGACCAGTCTGTACACCGCCTTGCGCGCGATCGCGAACCCCAAGATCAACGTCATCACCGTCGAAGACCCGGTGGAGTACCGCATCGCCGGCATCAACCAGGTGCAGGTGAACAACCGCGCCGGCCTGACGTTCTCGACCGCGCTGCGGTCGATCCTCCGCTCCGACCCCGACGTCGTGCTCGTCGGTGAGATCCGCGACTTCGAGACCGCGAACATCTCCATCGAGGCGGCGCTCACCGGTCACCTCGTGCTGTCGACGCTGCACACCAACGACGCGCCGTCCGCGCTGACCCGCCTGACCGAGATCGGCTGCGAGCCGTTCCTCGTCGCCACGGCGCTGTCGGCGGTCATCGCGCAGCGCCTCTCACGCCGGCTGTGCATGCGCTGCCGTGAGCCGCTCGTCGAGACGAGCGAGGTGCTCACGTCGCTGGGCTTCCCGCACGACCCCGGCGATCTGCCGCAGCTGTACCGGGCAGCCGGGTGCCCCGCCTGCTCGAACACCGGCTACCGCGGCCGCGTCGCGCTCCACGAGATCATGACGCTGAGCGACGAGATCGAGTCGCTCGTCGTGACCCGAGCGACGGGCAGCGAGATCCGTCAGGTTGCGCTGCAGCAGGGCATGATCTCGCTGCGCGAGGACGGCTGGTCCAAGGTCGCGCAAGGCCTGACGACGATCGAAGAGGTCCTCCGCGTCACCGTATGACGCGCCCGCCAGCTCCCGGCGCATCCGAGCGGCTCGACCCGTTTCGTCTCGGTCGCTGGCGCTCGCTCGCTCAACGACCGGCACCTCTGCTCAGCCGCTGTGCCCGTCGAAGCACCCCACCGCTCCGACCCCCGGTCGCTGAGCGAGCGAGGAACGAGCGAGACGAAACGCGTGCCTACTGCTGTGCGAGCTCCCCGTAGAGCGTGAAGATCGGCAGGTAGAGCGAGATCACCATGCCGCCGATCACGATGCCGAGACCGACGATGAGGATCGGCTCGATGGTCGACGACAGCTGGGCAGTCGCCGTCTCGACCTCGTCCTCGTAGAAGTCGGCGATCGACGAGAGCATGTCGACGAGCGTGCCCGACTCCTCGCCGACCGAGACCATCTGCGGCACCATCGCCGGGAAGACCTCGGCCTTCGCGAGCGGTGCGGCGAACGAGCGACCCTGACGGATCGACTCCTGCACGTCGCGCACGGCCTCCTCGATCTTCCAGTTGTTCGACGCCTGGCCGACGATCGAGAGCGCCTGGATGATCGGAACGCCCGCGTTCAGCATCATCGACAGGTTGCGTGCGAATCGGGCGACCGCGATCTTGGTGGTCAGCTTGCCGAAGACGGGCATCTTCAGCTTGATCGGGTCGACGACCTTCCGGTACTGCAGCGTGTGGCGATTGGTGCGCCACCAGATCACCGCGACGATCACGACGAGCACGATGGCGGGAATCATCCACCACATGTTGTTCGAGATCGTGACGAGGATCTGCGTCGGCAGCGGCAGCGAGCTGCCCAGCCCCTTGAACATGCCCTCGAAGATCGGCACGACGAACGTCACCATGACGAGCACGCCGACGATCGCGATGAAGAGCACGATCGCGGGGTAGGTGATGGCCGCGCGGATCTTGTTCTGCAGCTCGGCGTCGCGCTGGTAGTTATCGGCGATCGACGTCAGGGCGCTGCCGAGGAAGCCGCCGGCCTCACCCACCTTCACGATGCTGAGCATCAGCGGCGGGAAGGTCTGCGGATGCCGCGCGAGCGCCGCCGAGAACGACGAGCCTGACTCGACATCGGCCTGCACCTGCACGAGGGCGGGCTGCAGGCGCTTGTCGTCGGTCTGCTCGATGAGGATCGCGAGCGTCCGCATCAGCGGCAGGCCGGCGTTGATGAGACCGGCCATCTGTCGCGAGAACACCGCGAGGGTGCGCGCCGAGACGGTCTTGGTGGCTCCCGGCAGCTTGATGTCGCGGTTCAGGCCGGTGTTCGACTTGAGCGTGACCTCGAGAGGCGTGAGCCCCTGCGCCTTGAGCTTGCCGGTTACGGCGGACTCGCTCGCCGCCTCGATCGTGCCCTTGACGACCGATCCGCCGCGCGGATCGACGGCCCGGTAGACGAATTCCTGTACGACGGCCATGTCAGGCCCCCTTCTCGGGCGCCGGCAGGCCCAGTTCGGCCCACGAGTCGGCGTCGTTCAGATACGTGTCGTCGGCAGCGCCCCACTCGACGTCGCGTGCCGTCGGGTCGACGCGGCCGCCCACCGTCGGCGAACCGAAGCGCGAGCCCATGCCGACGCCCGTTCCCGCGGCGGCATTCGCGGGGACGGATGCCGCGGCATCCGCCTGCCGCCATTCGCCGGCGTGGTGCGCCCACTCCTCGGCGTCGAGGTCGCGCGGCTTGACGTAGACGCCGTCGAGGCTCTTCGGGTCGACCGCGAAGTCCATCGCGACGTTGCGGGCGATCGTGCCGTCGGCGACGAGGCGGCGAAGATCCTGATCGAGCGTGTGCATGCCGATCTCGGAGCCCGCCTGCATCGCCGAGTAGATCTGCGCGACCTGACCCTCGCGGATCATGTTGGCCACCGCAGGCGTGTTGATGAGCACCTCGGTTGCGATCGTGCGGCCGTTCACCTGCGCGAGCGGCAGCAGCGTCTGGCTGATGATGCCCTGCAGCGTGTCGCCCAGCTGCGTGCGGATCTGATGCTGCTGGTCGGCGGGGAACACGTCGATGATGCGGTTGATGCTCTTCGCGGCGCCCTGCGTGTGCAGCGTCGACAGCACCAGGTGTCCGGTCTCGGCCGCTGACAGGGCCGTCGAGATGGACTCGGGGTCGCGCAGCTCGCCGATGAGGATCACGTCGGGGTCCTGGCGAAGCACGCGCCGGAGCGCTTCGGCGAACGAGTTGGTGTCACGGCCGACCTCGCGCTGGTGGATGAGCGCGCGCTTGGACTGGTGATGGAACTCGATCGGGTCCTCGATCGTGATGATGTGCGCCGCCACCAGCTGGTTGACGATGTCGACCATGGCCGTGAGGGTCGTCGATTTGCCCGAACCTGTCGGCCCGGTCAGGAGCACGAGCCCACGGGGGCGCAGTGCGAGGTCGCGCGCGATCGGCGGAGCACCGAGCTCTTCGAGGGTGTACACGCGGTCGGGGATGTAGCGCAGCGCGATCGCGATCGACCCGAGCTGCCGGTACACGTTGGTGCGGAAGCGACCGATGCCCGCTGTCGCGTGGGCGAGGTCGACCTCACCGTGCTCCAGGAACTCCCGCTTCTGCCCCTCGCTCATGAGGGCGAACGCGGTGCGCTCGACCCACTCGTCCGACAGCACCTCGGGGTACCCGGGCACCGGCACCAGGTCGCCGTCCACGCGCAGCAGCGGCGGCGCGCCGGCAGTGATGTGCACATCGGAGGCCCGGTAGCGCGCGCCGCGTGCCAGGAGCGTCTCGAAGTCCAGCTCGTCCATGGCCGTCACCCTTCCGCGTCCATGAAGGTCAGGGCGGTGATCTGCACGTCGAACGTGCCCTCACCGCTCTGCGTCGTGGTCGCCGTGATGCTGTTGAGCAGGCGCGGGCCCGCGCGCAGC
The DNA here is from genome assembly GCF_044987475.1 of Microbacterium sp. ZW CA_36. Taxonomy (NCBI): domain Bacteria; kingdom Bacillati; phylum Actinomycetota; class Actinomycetes; order Micrococcales; family Microbacteriaceae; genus Microbacterium; species Microbacterium sp. ZW CA_36. The sequence goes on along the minus strand of NZ_JBJDRL010000009.1, from coordinate 37,067 downwards.
GCGTCGAGGAACGCGGTCGCCTGCGCCATGTCGGTCGCGCTGGCGCTGATCACGAAGTCGACCTGCTGACGTCCCGCCGCGGCCGCGATGCCTCCGCCGGCGGCGGCATCCGTCGTCGCTCCGGCGGTGGTGTCGGCGGCGCCCTCGGTCGCCGACGGCGTCGGGTCGGGTGCCGGCGCCGGCGCGACCGCAGCGGCGGCGGCGTCACCGTCGATGACGCCGGTGCGTGTCGTGAAGAGCACCTGCTCTCCGGCGGTCACGGAGGTGAGGGAGACTCCGGATGCCTCGGCCGCTCGTCCGACGACCTCGAAGACGTCGTCGAGTTGCGCGGTGGCGGGAATCTGCGAACGGAGCCCGGAGACCTCCGCGTTGATCTGCTCGAGGTTCTCCTCCTCGGCGGTGAGATGGTCGACCTGGGCCTGGTATATCGCGTTGGTGTTCGCGACGGTGGCGGTCTGCCCGTCGACGCCGACCGCCTGGAAGTACAGCGGCAGGGCGACCAGGAACACGCCGAGCGCGATGACGCCGAGCGAGACGATGAGTCCGAGCGCGGTGACGAGGTGCTTGGGCATCACTCGCTCCCTTCTTCGGCCGCGTACTGATTGGAGTACACGGTCTGGTCGAACTCGACGTCGAGCAGGTACGCGTAGCGCCCCTCCGACACCTGGCTCGACGTGACGGATTGGCCGTCGGCGTACAGCACGCCCTCGACACCGCGCAGCGACCGGATGATCGCGACGATGTCGAGCGGTGTCGGGCTGTCGATCGTGACCGTCCCGACGACACCCTGCTCGGCGGTCGGGTCGTCGCCCTGCGCCGCGCCGCCGGCGGCGAAGTCGAAGGCGGTGAGAGTGGTCTCGGCGGGCAGGATGCCGGAGATCTTGGCGATCACCGGCGTCCAGGCGAGGTCGACGGCCATGGCCTCGGTGCGGTAGTCGGTGAGCTCGGCCTCGGTCGCGAGCGCCTGGCTCACTTCCGAGAGCGACGAGATCTCGACGAGGAGCGCGTTGGTCTCGGCCTGCTCCGCGGCGAGGCGCTGGTCGGCGAAGAACTTGAACGCGAAGGCGCCGGCGATGATGAGGAGTGCGACGACGATGGCGCCGAGCACGACCCACACCCAGAGGCGCACGAGCTTGTCACGTTCGCGACGCACGACCTCGCTGCGCGGCATCAGGTTGACGCGGGGCACTCCCGCGAACGGAGCCGGGATGGCGGTCATCGGCCGGCCTCCCCGAGTGCGATGCCGATGGTGCCGACGAGGTTGAGCGAGACGTCGCCGGCGGGCGGCGGAGTCACGATCGAGACGACGTCGCCGGCCGACACGATGGTCATCGGCGTGTCGATGGCGGCGGTGAGTGCGGCCATCACGCCTTCGACCGCCGCGCCGGCGCCCGTGACGAAGAGGCGCGTCAGCGGCGCGGCGCTCGGCCGGCTGCCGAAGAACGCCAGCGTGCTGCGGACGCGTGCGGCGAGGTCGGATGCTCCCGGCGGCGTCGCCGCGCGCATGGCACCGCGCGTGCGGCCGGCGGCGACGGCGGAGCCGAGGCCGTTCCCGCCTGCGGCGGCGAGCTCGAGTTCCGGCTCGGCGATCTCCGCGCTGTGCCGGCGAACCGCTGCGGTTGCGACGTCGATGGGCAGGAGTCGTACGAAGAGCGGCACCCCGCCGCGCGAGATCACGACCTGCGTGGTGTGGTCGCCGATGCCGACTGTCGCCACAGTCTCGTCCGGTGCCGCGAGTGCGGCGGTCGCACGGGCGAGTCCGAAGGCCGCCAGGTCGACTGCCTGCGCGCGCACCTTGACCTTCGACAGGGTCGAGATGATCTGCTCGATGCTGTCCGACACGGCCGCCACCAGCAGACCCGACACCTGGTCGCCGTTCTGGGCGAGCGGGAAGAAGTCCAGCACCGCCTGACTCGCGGGCACCGGCAGCAGGTCCTGCACCTGGTAGGGCAGGGCCTCGCGCAGCAGGTCGGGCCGCATCGCCTGCGTCGTGTACTCGCGCACCAGGATGCGGCGGCTGGCGACGCCGAGCACGGCATCCTTGCTCTTGAACTTCGCGCCGGTCCACAGCTGCCGGAGTGCGACGGCGACGGCGCCCGGGTCGAGCACCTCCGAGTCCTTCGCAGCGTCGGGCGGCAGCGGCACTTCGCCGTATGCGATGAGCTGGGGTTTGCGACCGAGTGAGAGCTCCGCAGCGCGCACGCTCTCTTCGGTCACCTCCAGCCCCACGATCGTCTTCGCCATGTTCTTCCCTTCCCCAAGTCCGTCGGGCTTACGCGCCGACGAAGAGATTCACGTACCACCGTCCGACGGCTTCGCCGGCGAACATTCCCGTCCAGGCGCCGAGGATCATCCACGGGCCGAACGGGATGGCGGTCTTGCGCCCGGCACGCCGGAGCAGCAGCAGTGCGATGCCGAACAGTCCCCCGTAGAGGAATGCGGCGAACGCGCCCACGGCCAGGGCTCCCCAGCCCAGCCAGCCGAGGTAGATGCCGATGACTCCGGCGAGCTTGACGTCGCCCCCGCCCATCCCGCCGCGTCGCACCGACCGCAGCAGGAAGTAGAACACGTACAGCACGGCCATGCCGATCGCGGCTCGCAGCAACAGTTCCCAGTCGCCCGTGAGCCAGGCCGAGACGGTGAACAGGATGCCGGCCACCAGGTAGCTCGGCAGCACGATGCTGTTCGGCAGACGGTGGGTGTCGAGGTCGATGAGCGTCAGCACGATCGAGATCGCCGCGAAGTAGAGGAACGCGAGGATGACGAGAACGGCAGCCCACACGTCGCCGGGTCGGACCACTCCGTCCCACGCCGGTGAGGCGAGGTACGTCAGCAGCGTCGATCCGAGGAGCCCCTCGTATACCGCCACGCCCCACCAGGTGACCAGCGCGAAAGCGATTCCCGTCACCGCTTCGACGATCGGGTAGCGCGCCGAGATCGGCGCCTTGCAGTTCGCGCACTTCCCGCGCAGAGCGATCCACGACACGACGGGCACGTTCTGCCACGGCTTGATCGGCACGTCGCAGTGCGGACACCTGCTCTCGCGCATCAGCGAGATGTGCGCCGGCACGCGGTACGCGACGACGTTGAGGAACGACCCGATGAGAAGGCCGAAGACCCCTGCGACGATGGCGAGGAAGATGGTGAATTCTGTCATCGGCTAGCGCTCTGTCTGATACGCGCGGTTGTCGAGTCGCGTCACCGTGTTCGTCGGGTCGAAGATGCCGCCGCTCCCCTTGACGCCGCAGCTGAGCTTGCCGATCTGGGGCTTCCACTCCATGGGGGTGCACGTGAAGGTGCCGCCGTTGAGGTGGATGCCGAGATTGCCCATGTAGAGCTGTCCGGTCATCGTCAGTGCCATGGAGTTGGTGATGCCGCAGGCACTGTAGACCATGGTGCGCACACCGATCGTGGAAGTCGCGGTGAATTTGTCGGAGCCCGTGGTGCAGGTGGGCTTGCTGTCACTGCCGTTCGCGTCCGCGTGAACGACGAACAGCTGCGGGTCACCTGCCGCCTTCGTGATCGTGCCCGTCAAGTCGAGATTCATCCCCTTCGTAGCGGGAACATACAGGATTGCATCGCGCGCGAGCGCGAAGTTCCCGGGCGCGACAGTGATCTCGTTCGGACTGGCGCCAGCCGTGCAACTGGTCATGTCGATGAAGGCGCGGGTTCCGGGCACCGTGAGCACGGTCTGCAGCTCGGCGGCCGAGCACAATCCGGTGTAAACGGTCGAGTCGGTACTCCACGGCACGGTGTTGGTGAGTTCGATCCAGGCCGTCGCTGCGAACACCTGATCCAGCGTCGGGGTGACCGTCGGCACCGTCTGATTCTCCAGTACCGGCACGGCTGTGCCGTCGAGTCGCTTCCAGTCAGCGGGTTTGTGATCGGTCACCGTTGCTGCGGTCTTGAACGAGCCGTTCACGCTCCCCGAGCCGTTCTTCGTCGAGATCGTGCCCTTCGCGTAGACGTCGCCGCCGATCTTGATGTCATTGGCTGTCAGGAGAATCGATCCGTCCAACGAGACGAGATCGCCGCCGACGGTCAGCTTGTGGTTCTTGGTGTCGATCAGCCCGCGGGTGTAGACGCTTCCGGTGATCACGCAGTCCTTCGTGATCGACAGGCCACCTTTCAGCACCCACAGGTCACCTTGGATCGAGACGCCGTCCGCGTTGTTGCAGGTGTAGTCGCCGTCGTCCCGAATCACCAGGTCGCCCTGGTAGGTCGACTTGGTGGCGGTGAACTCGCCTTCGAAGAAGGCGAGCGTCCCCGCAGGCTGAGTCGCCGGGCCGTGGTACCACGGGTAGACCGAGTCGATGGTGGTCTGCGCGTCATCGGTACCGGTCCCCGTGGACCGGATGACCACCCACTTCGTCGTGGGTATCGGGCAGGTTGCGGTCACACCCGCCGCGTCCCATGCGTCGGGCCTGTCGGCGGCTTCTGAGGATCGGATCGAGTAGGTGTACGTCGGCGCGGCACCGGCGGTCGAGTTCGCCGACATGGTCACGGCACCGCAGTTGAGTCCGGTCGAGGTGATCGCCGACGCCAGCGAATCCACAGCTACATCGCGGCCCGACTCGGCGGCGATGAACGCCTGCGTGCGGTCCTTATTGTCGACGTTCGCGCCGATCGTGAAGACCACGGACGCGGCGATGGTCGCCGCGATGATGAAGCCGACGAACATCACGACCACCACGGTCACCAGCACGGCCCCGTCGTCGTCGGGACGTGCATCCGTGCGCTGTTGAGTCCTGCGCGGCCTCTCGATCACCAGCATCCGTCGCTCCCTGCTTCTTGAATCGACCGGGGCGCAATGTCGGCCGAGAACGTGACCGGCGCTGCGTCGGTCGTGATCTTGAACGTGTAGGTCAGTGAGTTCGCTGTCGTGCGGACGAAGTAGGGCGTTGTGCCCTCCTTCTTGATACCTGTGTGCCAGGTCGGCCACGCGGTGCTGGGGGACGACAGCGTGCCGGAATCGGTGGTGAGCTGAGCCCCCGGATCGGTGAGGCGGAAGGCCTGGCATTTGAGATCACCCGTGAGCGAGGTGCTCACCCGCAGAACCGTGCCGCTTTCGGTGACGTCGAAGAACAGAGCGTTGCGCATCGCCCGCTCGATCGTCGAAGAGACGAGCTGCCCGCGGTTGGTCGCCTGGGTCACGCTGGTCACCTGTTCCTGCGTGCGCCACGAGTTGACGAAGATTGTCGCGATCGCGATGATGACGATTCCGCTCACGACGATGGCGACGATCAGCTCGACCATGCTGAGTCCGTCGTCGTCGCTACCGGTGTGAAATGTCATGGGATGTAGATGAGTGCCGTGCTCGTGGCAAGTGTGCGACCTTCACCGACGATGGTGACGGTGAGAGTGGCGGTGGCGCCGGCAGCACAACCGATGACGGAGCTAGTGGAGGTCGAGAGCAGCACTCCACGCCCGTCGGTAACGGCAGGGAGTGAGGCGATCGACTCGAGGTAGGGGCAAGTCGGCGTCGCTCGCGCATCGTCGATGACGGAGTTCATATAGCGCGTTGCTGTGGCAGTCGACGATTGCTGTGATGACGCGATTATGCCCTGCCACAGCGCAGGTAAGATCGCCACCGCGACGATGCCCAACAGGAACATCGCGATGATGACTTCGACAAGGCTGAATCCCGCAGTATCACACCGCCCACGAACCCTCATCCGCCCACCTCCCCAAGTGGCAGAACCCCAAGCTAATGATCCCACGAGGGCCAGCGACTCGCGTCATCTGGCCCTCGTGAGCGAACAACTCGTTCAAACACCCATCCGAGTAACACCCGTCGGGGTGCGGGTGAACCTGAAGCTCACTCCTCCTCGGCGGGAGGAGCAGCGGGAGCTGTGCAACCGGGACCGGCCGTCTGCGGGGCACCGCCTGCAAGGGGGCCACCCGCTACGGCTGTTGCCGAGACACAGAAGTTAGTCAGGGTGATGGTGGTGAGGTCGGTCGGCGCAGTCACGGCCAGATCGGATTCCGAATCGGGCGAACCGTTGTTGGCGGTGATGGCGGCGTTCACCGCAGTGGCGACGGGTGTATCCGAGTCAGCATCAGCGATGGCTGCAGCGACAATGACGGCGCCGTCCGACGCAGCAGCGTCCAGGGAATTGTCCTTTGCTGACTGCTGAATGTTCAGGAAGATCGGCACCGCCACGGCGACCAGGATCCCAAGGATCACGACGACAACGATCAGTTCGATAAGCGAGAAGCCCTTCTCGCCATCTTCCTCGCGGCGGGCCTTCTCAGCCTCAATGTAGTTCTTGATAAGTGCACGCATGGCGCAGTGTCTCCCCAGTGTGTGAATTGATTGGTCAGCTCTGACCGCCGGCACAGCAAGTACCGGTTCACATGTAACCCCAGTAACGAACTCCCAGACTCTGTCAGAGCTGGGTTCGAGACACGCGCCCAAACGCGGGTCCCCTCCCGCCGTCGACGGTGTCAGACTCAGCCCCTTCATGTCAACGCGAGCGCATGCAGTGTTGCCTCAGGACTTCCTCAAGACGCTTCACCACATCTCCGAGTGCGATGCCGGCGGTAGGGAGATACTTGCGGCGCCTCAGCCCACTGTCTGCGGTCGGGATTCTCACGACGATCGCCGCGTTCCTGCGTCCGATTGTCGGCGCCGTGCAGCGCCCGACAGGCAAGCGCGAAGCCCGTGTGCGCGCTGGTCTACACGTCGGTCACGATCGCGTGGGTGATCGTGAGTCGCGGCGCGCCTCGCCGACACGGGAGAGGTGTGACGGCCACCACAGCGTGACGTTTCGGGAAGTGGGCGTTAGAACATACTTTCTATTTTGCGGGCACCTTGGTATCCTTTACATGTGGATATCTCAGCGAACATCGTCGACGATCTGGAGTGGCGCGCTGACTATGCCGACGACTGGTTCTGGGCGCCTGACGACCCTGAGGATCCGGCGCTGACTCCCCCCGATGTCGCCGTCGCGGCGCTCTACGCGAATGGCGAGGCCCACACCGCGGCGGTCACCGCGCTCGAGGGTCTGAGTGTTCGTGCCCGCGTGCTCATCGCCGACGAGTACGCCGCCATCGCGCTGATTCTGACGGATGCCGCGGCCTGCCCCGACCCCTGGGTCGGAGCCGATCCGACCCACGACCCCGACTGGCGTGACCCGCAGGGTCGCTCGGTCGCCGCGGTGCGCGCGGAACGCCGCAACATCGCCGTGCGTGCGGCAGCGCTCGACGTCGCGACGCGGTTGGGGATGTCCGAAAAGGCGGTTCGCACCCGCGCCGCACACGCCGACACGCTCCGCGAGCGATGCCCTCGGATCTGGGACGCATTTCGCGCCGGGCGCTTGCCAGCGCAGAATGCGGCCACCGCGGCCCAGCTGGCGGCCTCGCTCCCCGATGACGCCGCCGAAGCCTGCGAACGGTTCGACGAGACCCTCGAGACGGCGGCGCAGAAGCTGCCGCCCGGCAAGTTCCGGCTGCGCGCCCGCGTGGTCCGCGAGCGCGTTCACCCTGAGTCCCTCGAAGTGCGCCACCAGCGGGCGGCAAAGGATCGCAACGCGTGGTTCGAGGCCGAGCACGACGGCATGGCGACGCTCACGGTGCTCGGCCCCGCCGACCGGGTGTTCGCCATGTACGGTCACGCCGACGCCCACGCGCGCCACCAGAGCGTTCAGCCGGGTGAGGAACGAACCCTCGCGCAGCTCCGCGCCGACGCCCTTCTCGACCTCATGACGACCGTGGCGCTCGCCGGATCAGACACACGTGCGCCTCGCCCGTCCGTCGCGATCACCGTGCCGGTGATGACGCTGCTCGGTCTCGACGACGAACCCGCCACCCTCGACGGGTACGGCCCTATCGACATCGAGACCGCCCGTCGGCTCGCCGGGGAGGCATCCAGCTGGGTACGGATCCTCACGCACCCGATCAACGGCACCGTCCTCGACGTCGACCGCACCACCTACCGGGTTCCGAAGGCACTGCGAAGATGGCTCGGCGTGCGCGACACGGTCTGCATCGGACCGGGCTGCAGACGCGCCGCCCGCGACTGCGACATCGATCATCGACTCGAATGGCAACACGGCGGCGCCACGGTCGACACCAACCTCGCGCCACTCTGCGAGGGGCACCACGTACTCAAGTCGAAGAGCAAATGGACGCTCTACAGAGACGACGTGACCGGAGCAACATGGTGGGTCTCCCCCACGGCCCTCACCGTGCCCACCGAACCAGCGCCCTGGTGACACCGCCCATCGACGCCGCGCAAACCGAGCCGGGATCACGCCGTCTCGCCTCCATCACGCCGTAGCGCCTGGATCACGCCTTAGCTCCTGGGTCGCACCGTCGTGCCCGGAGCACGTCGTAGCGGCTGGCTCGCCGACGCGCCTGATCACGCCGTAGCGCCCGGATCACGCAGCAGCGCCCGGATCACGCCGTTATACCCGGATCACGCAGCAGCGCCCGGTTCACTCCGTCGTGCCCGGAGCACGCCGTAGCGGCTGGATCGCCGACGCGCCTGGATCAGGCAGCAGCGCCTGCATCACGCCGTAGCGCCTGCATCACGCCGCAGCGCAGAATCCGTCAGGCCAGAATCGCGAGCGCCAACTCGGTCGCGACGAAGACGAGCCATGCCACGAGCACGACCGATACTGCCAGGGCGACCACGGACATGACACGACTCGTCCCCCGCTGCCGGGCGACGATGAGTCCGCCGATCGCGAGGAAGAACGCGCCGGCTGCGAGCGCCACGCTGACCAGGCTCACCATGCCGGCAATCGCCTGATCGCGGCTCGCGAGCCACGCGACCACCGCCACGCCGCCGATCGCCGCGAGCGCGATCAGCACGATCGCCGCACGAGCAGGGATGTTCGCGGGCGCGGCCTCCGGAATCGGCGGCCGCATCCCACCCACGTACGAGCTCGAGACAGGCTCGTACACGATCGGCGTCGGCATCCGATCGTCGCCGGGCGCGGTGCGGCGCGGCGCGATCTGGTCGGGAATGCCGCCTGCTCGCGGCACGCGCGCCTCGGTGGTCGTCGGTCGACCGGGCGACGGAGGCTCCGTGGCAGCAGGCGGCACGACCGGTGCGGAATCGGATGCCGCGGGCGCGGCGTCCATCGGCACCGGAGTCGCATCCCGTGCCGGCGCAGGGGCGGCCAGCGACGACGGGGCCGGCCACACCGGTGCCGAACCCGGCGCATCGACCGGCCCCTCGCCGCCCGATGCTCCGACGGGAGGCACATCGTCCACCGATGCCCCGCCCGCGGGCACCTCGTTCGCAGTCGTCCCCTCGCGTGCAGGGATCGAACGCGATGCGCGCAGCTGCGCCCGACTCATCGGTGCGGCAGCGTCGACGGGCGGGTCAGCCGGGGCTGCGGCATCCGATTCCGGAAGACGGAACTGGCCCGTCCAGGCAGCACCGTCCCACCACCGCAGGCGGTCGGTGCGCGACGTGTCCGCGTACCACCCGGGCGGCGGTCCCCCCTGAGACCCGTCCGACATCATGCTCCCCAGCAGAATGATTCTCGCTGCGGCCAACATACCGGACCGATGGGACTGCGAGTGCCATAGCTCTGCTTGTCACCTCATGTCCAGTGTGAACGTGGAACAGCGAGCACGCCACCGCTGCTACCCCGCGCCGGCCATGCCTCACCGGCGAGCATCATCTACCGAGAGGCGACCGCTCCACGGACGAACACCCACGCCCGCTCACGGGCTCAGCCGTCCAGCACCTCGAGTCGCACGGTCACGGGGCCGCCGTCGACGAGCTGCTCGGCATCCCTGACCGCCTTCTTCAGCGGCAGCACGTACGAACCCGAGTCCGACGACGGGAAGATCGACGTCGTCCACTCGCTGCCGCCGATCCGCGCGCGCACGCGCACGGAGCCGAATCCGCGGTACGGCCGCGGGATCTCGCGGATCTCCTCGCTCAGCTCAGGCGGAACCACCGTGAAGAACCACGAGGAGTCCTCCCGTGCAGCCCAGCGGAACACATCGCTGTCGAACTCGATGATCACGCCACCGACGCTACCGTCGGCCGGGGACACGCGTCACAAGTGCTCGCCGGGAGGCCCACCGTGGCGGTCCACCAGCCTTTGCAGGCAGCTCGACCAGCCGTCGATGTGCTGATCGCGCTCCTCGCCGCTCGCGAAACCTGACTGGCGCACGATGACGCGGGTCGCGGCATCCGCTGCCGGCTCCAGCACGACCTCGACATCGGTCGCGTGCTCCTCCCCCGCCCACCGCCACGCGAGCCGAAGCGCGCGCCGCGCTTCGAACGTGAGCACTGTCGCCTCGACGGCGATGCCGGCCGGCGCCGACCGCACCTCCCAGCGACCCAACTCGCGCACCTCGACGACCGCGGTCGTCTCGAAGCGGGGCGGCCAGAACCACTCGGCGAGAAGGCCCGCCACGGTGAACTCGCGCCACACGACATCGACGGATGCCGCCACCAGCGCTTCTTCGGTGAGCTCATGCATGCTGACACCGTACGCCGGGCCTCCCCCATAGGATCAAGCGCATGTCGAACGCGCGCCCCCGGCCACCACTCGCCACGCCGGACCGGCCGGGCCGCGACCTCTCGAAGCCGCTTCCCCCGGCGCTCAGCTGGATCACGCTGCTCGTCTTCGCCGCGGCGTTCACCGTCGCGTACTTCCTGTTCGGACTCGCGTGGTGGGTGCCGGCGCTCTACGGCGCCGCGAGCCTCATCACGTTCGCCGCCTACGGGATCGACAAGTCGGCGGCCCGCCGCAGCGCAGGGCGCGTCCCGGAGCAGACGCTGCTCCTGCTCGGACTCGTCGGCGGCTGGCCCGGAGCGATCGTCGCGCAGCAGCTGTTCCGGCACAAGACGCGCAAGCGCTCGTTCCGCCGGGCGTTCTGGGGCACGGTCGGGGTGAACATCCTCGTGCTGGCGGCCGCCGTGTATGTCGTCGCCGGCACGCCCCTGTTCTGACGTCCCGCCGGTGTGCTGGCGCGCAGTGTCGCGAGAAGCGACCCGGGGGCGGAGCATTCGGGTTGCTCCATCCTCGGGTCGCCGTCTCTCTCGCGTCGGGGTGGATTCGTCAACGCCGAAAACCCCTCCCACGCCGAAGGTTAAGACCGCGTCGAGCGGCGACGCTTGGGGGTTGACAAATGTGCGCCGACGGAGGTGGGGACAGCGCGCGGACGCGGACGGCGTCAGCGGCCGTAGCCGGCGGCCCAGTCGTCGCCGTCGGGAACCCACTCGGCGGCTGATGCGGAACCTGCCGACGGCTGTGCGCGGCGCCACTTTGCACCCTCGGGCCAGCTCACCGCGAAGGTCGACGCGACCTTGAACACCCGGCGCGACAGGCCCGACAGGGTCTGCACCGGACGCGCCGACACCGGCATGCGCAGCTGCGGGTCGTAGCGGACGCCGTCGGACGGCCGCAGGCGGATGGTCAGGTCGAGGTCGTCGTGGATGCGGGCGTTGTCACGATCGACGTGGTCGCGCACGCGCTCCCACACCTGCGCACGCATCGCGAAGTTCGACCCGAAGACGAGCGGGATGCCGAGCCACTTCTTGATCCAGTAGTGGCCGCCGCCGATGTACCAGCGCTCGCCGAGATAGTTCTGCAGCGGCGTCCCGCCGTAGAACTCGGCCCCGCCGGTGAGCACGCCAAGTGTCGGGTCGGACACGAATGCGCGCACCAGCCTTGCGATCCAGTCGGGATGCGGCCGCGAGTCGGCGTCGAGCCGCGCGATGATGTCGGCCTGCTCCAGCGCCTCGTCGTAGCCGCGCGCCGCGGCCGGCCAGATGCCGATCGACGACTCCTCCACGACGACCGCATCGTAGACACGCGCGACGGCGGCCGAGGCATCCGTGCTGGCGTTGTCGACGACGATCAACACGTCGGCGGGGTGCGTCTGCGCCGCGAGCGCGGCGAGGCATGCATCCAGATATGCCGCGTCGTTCCGGCACGGGATGACCACGGCGACGCGAGGGGCGAGGGGCACAAGCGCCACCCTACTCCCGCCGTGTCGGCAGGCGGCGCTAGCCTGCCGACATGAGCGGACTGCGCGTCGTGCCCGCCAATGAGGCGTCGTGGGACGACCTGCAGGCGATCCTCACGGGCGTCGCCGGGCGCTGCCAATGCCAGCGCCAGCGCCTGGGCGATCACGACTGGTGGTACATGCCCGAATCGGAACGCGCCGCGATCCTGCGCGCCGAGACCCACTGCGACGACCCGCGCGCGACCGAGACGATCGGCATCGTCGCCTATCACGACGACGAGCCCGTCGCCTGGTGTGCGGTGGACCGGCGCGGCGTCTACGGGCGGGTCCGCGGGTCGCCCGTGCCGTGGCAGGGGCGCGACGAAGACCCCGACGACGACACCGTCTGGGCGATCGCCTGCATGATCGTGCGCAAGGGCTATCGCCGCCAGGGACTCACGTACGCGCTCGTCGCCGCGGCCGCGGAACACGCCCGTTCTCGCGGCGCGGCGGCCATCGAGGGCTACCCGATGCTGACCGGCGGCGCGAGCGTCATCTGGGACGAGCTCAACGTCGGACCCGTCGGTCCGTTCCTCGCTGCCGGTTTCCGCGAGGTGTCGCATCCGACGAAGCGACGGCTCGTGATGCGCCTCGACTTCTGACGGGACGAGCAAACGCTCTCCGACATTGATGCTTGAGACCGCTCCCATGGTTGGTTACATTCCAGTAAGTAATCGGCATTCCCGCCGCCACTCACACCCTCAACGGAGAGGACTCCCCATGCCCGCCCCCGTTCCCCGCCTCACGGCGCCGCCCGCACGCACGGCACGCGCCGCGCGCATCGCGGCTGTCGCCACCGGCACCGCGCTGATCGCGAGCGCGCTGCTGGCGACGCCCGCCACCGCGGCGCCGCCCCGCACGGTCGACCCGTTCCACCCCGACTTCGGGCCGAACGTGACGATCTACTCCCCCGACACGCCCGTCGCCGACATCCGCGCCGATCTCGACGCCCTGCACGCCCAGCAGGTCGATGCCGAGATGAGCACCGAACGCCAGGCGGTCTACTTCCTGCCCGGCGAGTACGGGTCGGCGGCGGATCCGCTGCAGGTGAAGGTCGGCTACTACACCGAGATCGCAGGCCTGGGCGCGTCGCCCGAGGACGTCACCGTCCACGGTGCCGTCGAGGTCTACAACCGCTGCCTCGCCGACGGCGGCACGGGCAACTGCCTCGCGCTCGTCAACTTCTGGCGCACGATCTCGAACCTGTCGATCGACATCCAGGCCGCGGACCGCGGCTGCCGCACCGGCACCGACTTCTGGGCGGTGTCGCAGGCGGTCTCGATGCGACGTCTCGACGTCGCGGGCGGCAACCTGTCGCTCATGGACTACTGCACCGCCGGTCCGCAGTACGCCAGCGGCGGCTTCATCGCCGATTCGCGCCTGCCCAACGTGATCAACGGCTCGCAGCAGCAGTGGCTGATCCGCAACAGCGAGGTCGCGGGCTGGTCGAACGCCGTCTGGAACCAGGTCTTCTCGGGCGTCGTGGGCGCACCCGACGACGCCGGATTCCCGGACCCGCCGTACACGACGCTCGACACGACGCCGGTCAGCCGCGAGAAGCCGTACCTGTACGTCGACGACGACGGTCGCTACAACGTGCGGGTGCCCGCGGCGCAGCACGAGTCGAGCGGCGTCACCTGGGCCGACGGCGAGACGGCGGGGCGCAGCATCCCGATCACCGACTTCTACATCGCCACCCCGGCCGACTCGGTGAAGGACATCAACAACGCGCTCGCACGCGGCCAGCACCTGATCCTGACGCCCGGCGTGTACGACATCGCCCAGACGATCAAGGTCAAGCGCGCGAACACCGTCGTGCTCGGGCTCGGGCATGCGACCCTCACCGCGGTCGGCGGTGCGGTGCCGCTCGAGGTGAAGGATGCCGACGGCATCGTCGTCGCGGGCGTCACGATCGACGCGGGCACCGAGCTCTCGCCGGTGCTGCTGCGCGTGGGCGCCGCCGACAGCGACAAGGCGCTCGACCCGGCGAACCCGATCACGCTCAGCGACGTGTACTTCCGCGTCGGCGGGCCCCACATCGGCAAGACGACCACGGCGCTCGAGGTGAACGCCGACGACGTGCTCATCGACCACACCTGGGTGTGGCGCGGCGACCACGGCGTCGAAGGCTTCACGAACGGCGTCAACGGTGACACGGACCGGTGGCAGACCAACACCGGCACCGTCGGCGTGGTCGTCAACGGCGACGACGTGACCGCGACCGGCCTGTTCGTCGAGCACTTCCAGACGTACAACACGGTCTGGAACGGCGAGAACGGCCGCGTCGTGCTGTACCAGAACGAGCTGCCGTACGACCCGCCGACGCAGGCCGACTGGACGCAGCCGAACGGCACGCTCGGCTACCCCGGGTACAAGGTCGCCGACGACGTCACCACGCACCGCCTCGACGGCGCAGGCGTGTACGTCTTCAACCAGAACAACCCGTCGATCCTGACGGCCAACGGGTTCGAGGTGCCCGAGGCGCCCGGCGTGCAGCTGCACCACATCATGACGGTGAACCTGTCGGCAGGCACGGTCCAGCACGTCGTGAACGGCGTGGGCGGGCAGGCCGACAACACGAACACCGGCACGCCGCAGTTCGTGGTCGACTACCCGCTGCCGTAACCCTCTCGGTCGTTGAGCGAGCGAAGCGAGACGAAACGCGGCAAGCGACTCTCGCAAGCCCAGGCGTTTCGTCTCGTTCCTCGCTCGCTCAACGACCGGACCGGATGCCTCGCCTCACGCGACACGCGAGGGCCGGGGCGTCCTTCATCCTTTGCGGCGCGGTGGTTCGGATCTACCATTCGAGCAACCGCCCACGCAGAGCCGCGCGGGCCTTCGGGCAAGGAGAACGCCATGACCGATCCGCAAGAGCAGAGCTGGACCGGATGGGTGGTGTTCGCCGGGATCGTCATGATCATCGCGGGCGCGTTCGACGCCCTCCTGGGACTGACGGCGATCCTGCTGCCTTCGAACGAGTATCTGTTCCTCACGGATGAAGCAGTGATCCTGCTCGACGCGGCGGGCTGGGGCTGGTGGCATCTGATCATCGGCGCCGCCATTGTCGTGGTCGGCATCTTCGTGCTGCGGGGCGCCACCTGGGCGCGCATCGTCGGTGTCGTCCTGGTGTCGATCAACGCGATCAGCCAGATGGGACTCCTCGCCGTGCAGCCCCTGTGGTCCCTCATCATGATCCTGCTCGACATCATCGTGATCTACGCGCTGATCGTCCACGGCCGGGAGCTGAAGCGCACCTGACACGCGGAGAAGCCGGAGCGCGAACGGATGCCTCGGCCCGGCGATTCACGCCGGCCCGAGGCATCCGCCTGTCCCGCGCCGATGGTTGAGCAAGCGAAGCGACGAAACACGCCCGCCCCCTTCGCGGACACTCGAGGCGTTTCGTCTCGCTCGTTCCTCGCTCGCTCAACGACCGCAACTCATGCACGCACCCTGTCGTTGAGCGAGCGAAGCGAGACGAAACGCCCCGGGTCACCAGAGCGGGTGGATGGCGTCCCGCAGATCGCGGTCGTAGACCTCGTGCACGACACGGTCGAACGCGGCGACGTCGAACCCGGTCTCCTGCTGCGCACCGTCGAGGAGGGCTGCGGCATCCGCGTTCGATGACGCCTGGCGCACGTTGCGGGCGCCCGGGATGACGCTGGTGACGCCGGGCCGCGAGGCGATCCACGCGAGGGTCGCGGCGGGCAGCGTCACACCGTCGGGCAGGGCTTCCGCGAGCTCGGCGGCCGCCTGGACGCCGGTCTCGAACTCGACGCCTGAGAACGTCTCGCCCCGGTCGAACGCCTCGCCGTGCCGGTTGTACGTGCGGTGGTCATCGGCGGCGAACGTCGTGTCTGCCGTGTACTTCCCGGACAGCAGTCCCGACGCGAGCGGCACACGGGCGAAGACGGCGACGCCCGCCGCCTCGGCCGCCGGCAGCACCTCGTCGAGCGGCTTGAGCCGGAACGGGTTGAAGATGATCTGCACGTTGGTCACGTTGGGCCGCGCGATGGCGGCGAGCGCCTGTGCGCACGTCTCGACGGATACGCCGTACGCGGCGATCGCTCCACCGGCGACGAGGTCGTCGAGGGCGCCGTAGGTGGCGTCGTCCTCGATCACCGCGGTCGGCGGGCAGTGCAGCTGCACGAGATCGAGCGTGTCGACACCCAGATTGCGGCGGGACCTTTCCGTCCACGCGCGGAAGTTCTCGGGCGTGTAGTTCTCGGGCTCCTGCGCCAGGCGCCGGCCCATCTTGGTGGCGACGGTGATGCCGTGGCCGGGCCGGGCGGCGAGGAAGCGCCCGATGATCGACTCGCTGCGGCCGTCGCCATACACATCGGCGGTGTCGAAGAGGGTGACGCCGTTGTCGACGGATGCCGCGAGCACCGCCGTCGCGTCCTCCTCAGAGACCGCGCCCCAATCGGCGCCCAGCTGCCAGGTGCCGAGCCCGATCGCCGAGACCGAGCGTCCGGTGCGGCCGAGTGCGCGCTGCTGCATGAGGATCCTCCGGATCGAACGATGGGTGTTTCCCAGCATCCCACGGGGTGCGGCGTCAAGGGACCCCTCTTCGATCGGCTACCGGCGGACCCCGGCGCACGCAAGCCCGGTGTGCACGGCATGTCGAGCGAGTACGTTTGCCTGCGACCGACGGGGAGGGAGGTCGCCATCGCCGAGCACACCCGGCCGTTGCGCCGCGCCGTCTCGTACACCGCGCGCCTCGCCGATCAGCCGCGCCTGCTGCTGGCGATCAAGACCTCGCTGGCGGCAGTGCTGGCGTGGTACCTGGCGCCGCTCATCCCGTTCACCGAGGACCAGTACTCCTACTACGCCCCGCTCGGCGCGCTCGTCACCATGCACCCGACCATCGCCCGTTCCGCTCAGGTGGGCGGGCAGGTGCTGATGGGACTCGCGCTGGGCATCGCCCTCAGCCTCTGCGGCATCGCGGCCCTCCGACTGGGGGTACCCGGCGGTGTGGTGCTGGGAGTGGTCATCGGCGTCGGCGTGCTGCTCGGCGCGTGGCGGCTGCTCGGCGCCGGCGGCGACTGGGTCGCCCTCGCAGCGCTCTTCGTGCTGCTGGCCGCCGGCGGCGATCCCGAGGGCTTCTCGATCTCGTACCTCGGCACGACGGCGTTCGGCGTGGTGGTGGGCATCGCGGTCAACCTCATCATCGTGCCTCCCCTGTACCTCCGCCGTGCGAGCGAGCGGCTGTCGGCGCTGCGCGACGCCGTCACGGGGGTGTTGCGAGACGCTGCGGACGCCGTTGCCGACGACCAGCTGGATCCCGAGCGCTTCCGTGCGGCGCTGGACGACCTCGGTGAGACGCGGTCGGCGGTCACCGAGGTCGTCGACGAAGCCGACGAGAGCGCCCGCGCGAATCCGCGCCGCCGACGTCACCAGGAGGAGCGGGAGGAGAACGCCCGCCGCATGGCCGCGCTCGAGCGCACGGCGTTCCTCACCCGCGAGCTCATCGACCTGCTGGTCGAGCTGGAGGCGTCCGACGACGTCGCGCTGACCGGTGCCGTGCGCGAGCGCCTCGCCCACGCGATCCGGCAATCCGCCGACCTGATCGCCACCCCTCTCGGCGACCCCGCGGCGTCCGACCGGTTCCGGGGCGCGAGCGAGGCCCTCGCCGACTATCAGAGCGCGCTGGGCGCCCCGGAGCCGGGAGGCCGGGCGGAGATGGCCGCAGGCGCGGCAGTTGAACTGTGCCTGCGCCGCATCATCGACGTCACCCGACCGTTCGTCTGATCGGCTCCCCCTTTGCGTCCCGCGATTCCCGGAGCGTTCCGCTCAGGGGTTGACGATCACGGGCGTTCCGAGCGGCAGCTCCGAGAGCTTCGTGATCGCCGTCGGATCGACGCGGAGGCATCCGTTCGAGATCGGCCCCGAACGGTCGTCGTGGTAGTGGAAGGCCGTGACCGCGACATCCGCTCCCCCGAAGCCGTCGAGCGTCGGCGACTGCACCGACAGGTAGACGATCGGGTGTCCACGCGTGTACCCGTACTCGGGCACGACGCGGGTCGTCATGATGAACGCGCGTCCCATCGGCGTGGGGGTGCGGTCGGTGCCCCACGCGAAGTCCGTCGCGATCCGCTCGGCCACTCCGCCGCGGACGATGTCGACCGTGCGGCCCGAGATGCTCACCACGACGCTCGTGTCGCTCGGCGCCACTTCGACGTCGCTCTTGCGCAGCCAGCCGGCGACCTGGGCGGGGCTGCCCTGCGACGGCACCGCCTGGCGCCCGGTCAGCAGCACCTTCACCCAGTGCTCCTGCTCCTCGACGACCGGCACGGCTGTGCCGTCGAATGGGAACTCGTGCGGCAGGTACGCGACCGGCTGCGCGGTCGGATCGGCCCACACGGGCGCACCGACCCCGAGCGCGACCGCGCGCAGGGGCAGCGGAGCGGTGAACGCCGCGTCGTCGACGGCCAGCCCGGGGATGACGGCGAAGACGTTCACCTGCGGCAGGGTCGTCACGTCGTACCCCGCCGTGTTCGCCGGGAAGCCGGCGGGCGTGGGTGTCGGCGTGGGCGTCGGGCTGGGTTGAGTGGTCGCCGTCCGGGTCGGCGAGGGCGACGGCGGAGCGGATGCGTCGGTCATAGGCGGCTGCAGCAGCCACGCCGCCGCCAGCCCGCCGGCGACGACCACTGCGGCGAGCGCCACGAGCAGCCAGACGCGCAGCGGGCGACGCGCCGTGGTCGGCGTCGTCGGCCGTGCGTCCGGCGCGGCGGGCTCGACCGCAGCCGGGCCGTCTGTCTCGGCATCCCCCATCCCCCCATGGTCTGTTGCGAGGACGGATGCCGCAACTCCACGCCGATGACTAGCCTGGGCCGGTGAGCAGTGACGGCCCAGATCAGCGGCAGGCGCCGGACCGCCGCGAGGCCGACCGGGCGATCCGCGTCCTCGGCATCATCGGCGCAGGACGCGTCGGTCAGGTGCTCGCGCGCCTCGCCGTCGCTGCCGGGTACGAGGTGCTCGTCGCCGGTTCGGGCGATCCGTCTCGGATCGCCGCCACCCTCGCCGCTGCGGCTCCGGGCGCGGTCGCCGCCGCGGCGTCCGTCGTCGCACGCGACGCCGACGCGGTCGTCCTCGCGCTGCCGCTCCCCCAGCACCGCGCCCTTCCGGTCGATGGGCTGGACGGCGCCCTCGTCATCGACGCCATGAACTACTGGTGGGAGGTCGACGGGCTGCGGGCCGACTTCGGCGACCTGCGCACCTCGACCAGCGAGACCGTGCAGCGTTTTCTTCCGGCCTCACGGGTGGTCAAGGCCTTCAACCACATGGGCTACCGCGACCTCGACGAAGAGGCCCGGCCCGCCGGCACTCCTGGGCGCAAGGCGATCGCCGTCGCCGGCGACGACGCCGACGACGTGGCGCTCGTGGCCCGGCTCGTCGACGATCTCGGATTCGACCCGGTGGTCGCCGGTCCGCTCGCCGCCGGCGTCATGCTCGAGCCGGGCGCCGAGGCGTTCGGCGCCGACGTCGACGGTGCCGAACTGCGTGCGATGCTCGACCGGTTCCCCGCATCGCAGCGCGGGATCGTCGTCGCCCGCGCCCGGGCCACGGACACACAAGCGGATGCCGGCGCCTGAGGTCGCAGCATCCGTCCCGTTGCATCGTGAGGGGCCGGCACGCCGACGTCCGTCAGCGCGCGGCTCGGGTGCGGGAGCGGACGACGCCGTCGAGCGCGGTGGCGACCGCGATGGTCGCGATGTACACGACGAGGTCGCGCGCGTCGAAGACCGTCCCCAGCACGAGCATCGCGGGGGCGAACTCGGCGCCCCATGCGAGCGGCAGGCCGGTGAGCTGGAACAGCTCGACGCCGACGCACCAGAGCATCGCAATGCCGCCCACGGCGAGCGCGGGCAGCCGGGGAGCGATCAGCACGACCGCCAGGTAGGCGGCGACGGCGTACAGCGCGTCTCCGACGATATCGGTCGCGCTGCTGTCGGGCAGCGCCGCGTGGACGACCAGCCCTGCGCCGATGGTGAGGACCAGCAGCACCGCCGCGAGCACGCGCCGGCGGGTGCCCGGCCGCGCTCGCGACACCGTGGCCGCCTCGCGAGTCAAACCCATGCGCCCAGTCTCGCGCACCGGGGCCGCGCGTCTGTCCCGCGCAGCCCCGGTCCGGCTCAGCGCGCTCGCCGCTCCTCGAGGTGGAAGTCGTTCGAACGCGACCCGTCGGGGCGCGTGGTTTCCTGGTAGACGAACTGGTCGCCGCGCTCGTCGAAGGCCACGAACCACTCGTCCCAGGTGACCGCCCGCAGGTCTTCGAGGTCGTTGCCGAAGTCGAAGTCCAGACGGAGCTCTCCGACGATGCCGTCGCCTTCGGAGCCTCCGACCGTCGCCGGTGTGGCGTGACGGTCCTCTGCCCACCTGCGGATCACCTCGTGATCCGTCGTGGCGTTGTACTCGTGGGCCTCCGCCGCCGCGCCCGGCATCGCACCTGGCGTCCCGCCTGGCGTCGCACCCGTGGTCGCGTCTGTCGTCGCACCGGTCATCGCGTCGCCGGCGCCTGTCGTCTGCTCCGGGTTCCGCGCATCATCTGCATAGCCGCTCATGGCGTCCTCCTCTGCATCTGCTTCCACACTGCGGCGTGCGGCGCCGCCCGTGCAGGGGGTTGCAGACGGGGTGCGAGCGCGCTAGCCCTGCTCTCCGCCGGTCCGCGCGGCGCCGATCCGGGCGGCCATCAACGTGACGAGCTCGTAGACGACATGACTCGCCGCGATGCCGGTCAGCTGCGCATGGTCGTACGCCGGCGACACCTCGACCACGTCGGCGCCCACGATGTCGAGGTCGCTCAGGGCACGCAGCATCCGGAGCAGCTCCCGGCTCGTCATGCCGCCGGCCTCGGGCGTTCCGGTGCCGGGAGCGTGCGCAGGGTCGAGCACATCGATGTCGATCGAGATGTACAGCGGCCGGTCGCCGACGCGGCGCCGCACCCGCTCGATCGCCGCCTCGATGCCACGTTCCTCGATGTCGACGCTCGAGACGATCGAGAACCCGAGCCGCTCGTCGTCGTCGAGATCCTGCTTCGAGTACAGCGGCCCGCGCGTGCCGACATGGCAGCTCGCGGTGAGGTCGATCAGCCCCTCCTCGCTCGCGCGCCGGAAGGGTGTGCCATGCGTGATGGGCGCGCCGAAGTAGGTGTCCCACGTGTCCAGGTGCGCGTCGAAGTGCAGCACCGCGACGGGCCCGTGCTTCCGGTTCACGGCCCGCAGCAGCGGCAGGGCGATCGTGTGATCGCCGCCCACCGTGACGATGCGCTCGACCCGGGAGCCCAGGTCGAGGGCGGCCTGCTCGATCTCAGCGACCGCCGCACCGATGTCGAACGGATTCGCCGGGATATCGCCGGCGTCGACGACCTGCGCCTCGGCGAACGGCGACACGTCCTGCGCCGGGTTGTAGGGCCGCAGCAGCCGTGACGACTCGCGGACGTGCGACGGGCCGAAGCGGGCGCCGGGGCGGTAGCTGACGCCGGTGTCGAACGGGATGCCGACGATCGCGATGTCGGCGCGCGGCACGTCTTCGATGCGCGGCAGTCGCGCGAACGTCGCGATGCCGGCGTAGCGGGGGTGGACGGACGCGTCGACGGGGCCGACGGGCTCGTGGTGCTCGGTCATGACTCATCCTTCGGAGTGGGCGGCGTCGCGCTCGCGGCGCTGCGCGTCTGCGGAATGTGGACCAGCTGCACGCCGCCGGCTTCGCTCGCCGCGGCGAGCGCCGGCGCGACGTCGTCGTGGCTCTCGGCGCGTCGCCCCGTCGCGCCGAACGCGTGGGCGAGCGCGACCCAGTCGGGCTGCACGAGATCGACGCCGACCGGGCGGATGCCACGATCCACCTCGTTCTGCTTGATCTCGGCGTACCCGCCGTTGTCGACGCACACCACGGTGAGATCGAGCCGCTGCTCGACGGCGGTGGCGAGCTCGTTGACGCTGAACATGAGCGCGCCGTCGCCGACCACCGCGACGACGGGTCGCCCACCCTCGGCCGGCTGCGCCACGCGCGCGCCGATCGCCGCGGGAAGGCCGTAGCCCAGCGTGGCGTAGGTGGGCGTGTAGAGCAGCGAGTGCGGCGCCGACTGCCTCAGCACGTTCGCGAGCGCCATGTAGACAATCTGCGACGAGTCCCCCGCCACGATGGCGTCATGCGGCAGCGCCGCGGCGATCGCCTGCGCCAAGGCGACAGTTTCGGGGAGCACGCCGCAGGTCTCCTCGGCGATCGCGGCGCGTTCGTCCGCGAGGTCTCGGGGCGGCCGCGGTTCCGCAGGAAGCCCCGAGAGCAGCTCCTCGACGACTGCGGCGCAGTCCCCGACGATGCCGACCGTGGCATCGAGGTTCTTGTGCAGCTGCGCGGCCGAGATGTCGACGCGCACGACCGCTCCGCGCGCCTCGAGCCCGGGCGTCCACAGCTCGGCCTCGCCGAGCTTCGACCCCAGCACCAGGAGCACATCGGCATCTTCGGCGACGCGGCGGGCGGACTCCAGCCGCAGGTTCGATCCGAGCGAGAGGGGGTGGTGCTCGTCGACGGCCGCCTTGCCGTTGAGGGTCGTGACGACCGGCGCCCCGAGCCGCTCCGCGAGCGCGGTCACCTGCCGGCCGGCGCGGGTGGACCCGCCGCCCGCGACGATCACCGGCCGCTGAGCCGACCTCAGGAGGGCGATCGCCTCGCGCACCGCGGCAGCGTCGCCGCGCACCGGTGCCGGCACCGGGCGCGCCGCCCGTGCCGCCGCGGGGACGCCGGCAGGCGCCTCCAGGACGTCCAGCGGGATCTCGATGTGCACCGGGCGCGGGCGCCCGGTGCGGAACAGCGCGAAGGCGTCGTGCACGGCGTCGACGGCATCCGTCCCGCTCGTCACGCGCCGCGACCACTCGGCGATCGCGCCGACCATGGCTGTCGCGTCCTTCGTCTCGTGCAACGTGCCGACGTCCTGGAACTCGGCGCCGAGCGGCACGCCCGGCGAGATCACCAGCAGCGGCCGCGACTCGCAGAACGCGGTGCCGATGGCGCTCATCGCGTTCTGCAGCCCCGGACCCGACGTCGTGATCACCACGCCCGGCAGGCCTGTCTGCTGGGCCCAGCCGTCGGCGCCGTACCCCGAGCCCTGCTCGTGGCGATTGGTCACCGCGCGCAGGCCCAGGTCGGCGAGCGGCCGGTACAGCTCGAGATTGTGCGTCCCCGGGATGCCGAAGACCGCCGTCACGCCATAGGCGCGGATCGTCTCGAGCACGGCCCGGCCGGTGGTGTCGGCGTACCGCGCCGCGATCTCGTCGTATGCGTCCATGTCAGCCCCCCGCCTCAGGATGCCGCGAATCGGCGCACGCCGCCGACCCAGGTCTCGAGCACCGGGATCTCTGAGATCGCCGACGCGTCCACGGCCAGCGGGTCGCCGCCGAGCACCGCGAAGTCCGCATGCTTGCCGACCTCGAGCGAGCCGAGGTCGTCCTCGCGACCGAGCGACACCGCCCCCTCGATCGTGTGTCCGCGGAGTGCAGCCAGTGCCGAGACGCGCAGGCCGTCGGGTCCGAGCTTGTGCCCGCGGCGGGTGACGCGCGTCACGGCCGTCTGGATCGCTTCGAGCGGGATCGGCTCGGCGACGGGCGCGTCCGACGAGATCGTGAACGGCACCCCCGCCGCCTCGAACTCGCCGAGCGGGTTGAAGCGCTCACCCGGTGTGCCGATCGCCTGCTCGACTCCCTCGCCCCAGTTGAAGTAGTGCTGCGTCTGGTTCACCGGACGGATGCCGGCGGCCGCCATCCGCTGGATCTGCTCGGGTGTCGGCAGCCCGCAGTGCTCGATCCGGTGGCGTGCGTCGTCGTCGGGGCGCTCGGCGAGCGCCGCCTCGATCGCCGAGACGACCATCTCGATCGCGGTCGGGGACTGCGCGTGCGTCGCCGTCTGCAGGCCCGCCGCGTGCGCCTTGCGGATGAGCTCGGCGTACTCGGCGGGCTCGTGGTACAGCTGCCCGGTGCGGCACGGGTCGCCGACGTAGCCGTCGGGGAAGTACGCCGTCCACCCGCCGAGCGTGCCGTCGGCGTACAGCTTGATGCCCGCGAAGCTCAGGTGCGCGTTGCCGAACTGCCCGACCAGCCCCATCTCGAGCGCCTCGTCGAGCAGGTGCGACAGCAGGTACATCGACACGCGCAGGTCCAGCCGTCCGGCCTCGGCGAGCCGCAGGTACATGTCGAACTCGCGGCGCGACACCTGCGCGTCGCCGAGCGTCGTCACTCCCCCGGCCAGGAAGCGCTGCGTCGCGGCATCGAGCTGACGGAGGTGCTCCTCCGGCTCATCGGCGAGATGGAAGTTCGGACCGTGATGGCCGATCTTCACGCCGTGCACGCCGGTGAGCATGTTGCACGCGGCATCCGAGATCTCTCCGGTCAGCTCCCCGTCGGCGTCGCGGAAGATCTCGCCGCCATCGGGGTTCGCGGTGTCGCGATCGATGCCGTTCTGCGCGAACGTGTACGAGTTCACGACCCCGCCGTGCCCCGACGCGTTCATGAGGTAGACCTCGCGATCGCTCGCGACCTCGTCGAGCTCGAACCGGGTGGGATGCCGCTGCTCCGCCAGATTGCGGTGCTCGTAGCCGTACCCGCGGACCGGCCGTCCCTCGGGCAGGTCTGCCGCGGCGGCCTGCAGCAGCGCCACGATCTCGGGGATGCTGCCCGCCTTCTCTGGTCCGCAGTCGACCCACGTCATGAGCTGCCCGTACATGAGCGGGTGCGCGTGCGCGTCGACGAACCCCGGTACGACCACCGCGTCGCCGAGGTCGACGACCTCGGGTTCGAGGCCGGCGGCGACTGCGGCCTCGCGGCACTGTGCCGCCGTGCCGATCGCGACGATCCGGCCGTGATCGGTGAGCATCGCCGTGGCGGTGCGGTCGAGCGCGTCGACGGTGTGGATCGCGGCGGCCGTCAGCAGGCGCGGGGTCTGCTGCGCGGGGCGGTCGAAGGGGGCGAGCTTTCGCATGTCTACCTCAGTGGTGGGTCGTGCCGGGGCGGGGCCGCGTCGGGCTCAGGAGGTGCGGGCCGTCGTGGTGTCGGTGCGCGGCGTGAAGGAGTCCGTCACGGGCGCCTCGTCGGAGTGCTGCGGCGCGAGCCACGTGCAGATGCCGGCGAGCACGGCCATGCCGGTGAACATCGCGATGACCGACCAGATGCTCCCCGTCCATGCGATGAGCTGCGTCGCGAACCAGGGCGAGAATCCGGCCCAGATCGCCGCACCGACGCCGTACGACAGCGCGATCGACGTGTAACGCGCCTGCGGGCGGAACATCTGCGCGAGGATCGCGGCGATCGGCGCGTAGGTGGCGCTCATGGCGATGCGCACGAGCGACGCCATCAGGAAGATCACCGGCTCGACCTTGCCCGGCAGCACCAGCATGAAGGGCACGAACGTGAGCACCGAGGTCACCAGGCCGATGTACATGACGTTCTTGCGCCCCCACTTGTCGCCGAGCCAGGCGACGGGGAGCGTCACGACGAACTCGATGAACGACGCGATCGTCATGGCGTCGAGGATCAGCTGCGGGCTCATGCTGATCGGCTCGCCGGTGGCGTAGGCGGTCGCGAACGTCGTCGCGAGGTAGTAGCCGCCGGTCGAGATCGGCAGCACGCCGATGCCGAGGAGGATCGGCTTCCAGTTGACGCGCAGCGCGAAGGCGAGCGGCATGCTCTGCTTGCGGCCCTCGATCTTCTGCTCGAACACCGGCGATTCCTCGACGCGGTAGCGCACCCAGAAGCCGACGGCGATGAGCACGATCGACAGGAGGAACGGGATGCGCCAGCCGCCGTTCATGATGAAGTCGTCGCCGAAGCGCGACATGATCGCGAAGATGCCCGAGGCCAGCAGCGCGCCGGCGGGGTTGCCCAGCTGCGTGAAGCCGCCGTAGAAGGTCTTCTTGCCGGCCGGTGCGTGCTCGACGCTCATCAGCACCGCGCCGCCCCACTCGCCGCCGACGGCGAGGCCCTGCATCGCCCGCAGGAGGATGAGCAGGATCGGCGCGACGATGCCGATCGTCTCGTAGGTCGGAAGGCATCCCACGAGCACGGTCGAGATGCCCATCAGCAGCAGCGTGATCACGAGCGACACGCGCCGCCCGAGCTTGTCGCCGATGTGCCCGAAGATGATGCCGCCGAGGGGTCGGACGAGGAACGCCACGGCGAACGTCGCGAACGCCGCCGCCGTCTCGGCGAGAGGGTCACCACTGGGGAAGAACAGCGGTCCGAAGACGAGCGCGGCGGCGGTCGCGTAGACGTAGAAGTCGTACCACTCGATGGTGGTGCCGACGAACGCGGCGATTCCTGCGCGCCGCGCCCTGCTGCTGGTCGTAGTCATGGCCGCTCCTTTGCGGATGTGTCGGGATGGATTGGATGGTAGGGACGAACGGATGCCGGTGGCAAGGGCAGAACTCCAGCACTGAGCGCTTCGGACTGGCGTTCTGAGGGCTCTAACACGCAGATCAACACGCCCCGTCCGGTGAGTTCCGCCCTAGACTCGACTTCTGCGACTCACTGCGCGCGATCTCGGGAAAATCGACGAATCGAGGATCGGTATGGATTTCGACGCCGAGCTCATCCGCGAGCTGCAGGTCGACGGCCGCGCCAGCATCCACTCCCTGGCCGGCCGGCTCGGCCAGTCACGGGCTGCGGTCTCGACGCGCCTGAACGCGATGCTGGCCGACGGCACCGTGCGGGTCGTCGCCGCCGTCGATCCGGTGTTCCTCGGCCAGCACGTGCTCGCACACGTCTCCATCCGCACCCGCGGCGGCGTCGAGCCCGTCGCGCTGCACCTGCGCGGACTCGGCGAGACGGTGCTCGTGTCGGCGGTCGGGGGCGCCCACGACCTCGTGACCGAGGTGCGGCTCGGATCGATGCCCGCCCTGCACGACCTGCTCGCGCAGATCCGGGCTCTGCCGGGAGTGGCCGACATCAACACCCTCATCTACACCGACGTGGTCAAGGGGTTCTTCGTCTCGGAGTACCACGGTGACGTCACCATCGACGCCATCGACACCGCGCTCATCGAGCAGCTGCAGCGCGATGGCCGCAAGAGCTACCGGGCGCTCGGCGAGGCCGTGCGCCTGTCCCCCTCGGCCGTGACGACGCGGGTGCAGCGGCTCGTCGACGGCGGAGTGATCAAGATCAGCGCCGTGGAGGCCCGCGGACTCGCGCACCGGCAGCTCTCGATGGGCGTCGGCCTCAACCTCGCGGGGTCCGACGACCGCGTGACGGAAGCGCTCCGCACCTGGCGCGGCGTGGACTTCGCCGCGCGCACGCTCGGCCGCTTCGACGTCGTCACGACGCTGGTCGAGCCCTCCGCCGGCGCCCTGTACGCGAGCCTCGAGCGCATCCGGGCGATCCCCGGCGTCGCGAACGTCGAGGCCTGGTTCCACCTCGCCGTCCTCAAGGAGGACTACGCCCGGACGCTGCGTCCCGCCGGCGGCGGCATCCCGCAGCCGGTCGGCTCGACGGGCGGCTGACCGGATCAGCCCCCGGCGAGCGCCGCGATCAGGGCATCCTCCGCCGTCGCGCGTGGGATCCGCGTCGTCTCCGCGCCGAGACTGCCGAAGGTCGCCGGATCCCAGTCGAGTCCGAGAGCCTCGTTCACGGCGACGAGCACCTCGGTGAACCGCTCGACGCCGTCGAGCGGCAGCATCCCGCTGAGCAGCCGCGCGCCGCGCACCGCCCGCTGCGACGTGCCGATCAGCTTGACAGCGCCCCGCGCGTTGATGCTGAACTCGCCCGGGCAGTACTCCCCCGGCACGTCGCCGACCCGCGCGTCGACGCCGAGCCCGCGCATCGCTGCGGCGAGCGCATCGCCGATCTCCGTGAAGAACCGCGTCTGGTCGATGGCGCCGTCCTCCTCGCGGTGGATCACGTCGAACACGATGCACGTCTCGTCGTAGGCGACCGCGCGGCCGCCGGTGGGACGGATGACCGGCGCGAAGCCGTGCGCGATCGACGCGCGGCTCGCCGTGGCGAACCCGGGCAGGCGGCTCTCGCGGCGGCTCATCGCGACCGTCGGCGCGGGCGCGTACAGCCGCACCACGCGATCGTGCGCGATCACGCCCATGGCCACGGCCCGCAGGAGCTCGACGGATCGCTCGAGGTCGGCCTCGGCACCCGCTCGCTCCTCCTGGCGGATGACGAGCGCCGGGCCGTGCGACGGGAGCAGTGCAGGCGATGCCACGGGCACCACACTCTCACGACCTCGAGACGGTGGCGTCAGCGCGGTCCCCATTGCGCCGGCGGCCCCGCGCTCGGTCGCCGCGGCGTGTAGGTCTGCCACGCCCCCCTGAAGCGATACCCGCCGTACCAGGCGGTGGCGGCGACGATCGCCAGCCCCACGACGACGCCGATGGTCACCGCTCCGCCCGTGGGCATGCCCAGCGCGGCGCACAGACCGCCGGCGAACATCCCTCCCACCGACCCCGTGACCAGTCCGCTCATGATCAGCGAGGAGCCGAGCACCTGCTCGAATCCGCCGCGATGCCGCAGGAACGAATAGGTGGCGGCCATTCCGACGAAGTCGTCGTGGGTGGAGGCGAGAAAGTACTCGGCCGCCGTCGGGTCGACATCGGCGTAGCCGCCGCGGATCCGGTTCATCGCGAGGACGTACATCATGTCCTCCTCCGAGACCGTGAGGACGCGGATCAGCGTGAGCAGACCGACCAGCATCAGGAACCCGAGGATCGCCAGCGCGGCGACCGGGAACCAGGATCCGAACTGCGTCGCCTGCCCGAGCAGGCCGATGGTGACAAGGCCCGCCGAGACGAGCGTGAGGTAGATGCTGATGCGGGTGAGCACCTCGTTCTGCGCTGTGCTGCGCGCGGCGAGCAGGCCCCAGTGCTCGGTCGCGAGGATCTGCAGTCGCCGGGCGAGCGCCGCGTCGCTGCGGGCATCGCCGGTGTCTTCGCGATGCTCGGCCCCAGGCGTCATGGTTCATCGTCCCACTCGGCCTCGACGAGGGGTAGATCGGTGAGGATCGCTCACTCGGGGTCATTGCCCGAGTCGCGACCGAGCCGGAACGGCGTCGTGATGCCGGTGTACGCCAGATGCGTCATCAGACCCTCCGACGCGTGAGGCAGGTTGTGGCAATGGTCCATCCAGATGCCGGGATTGTCGGCGATGAACGCCACCTCGTACGACTCGCCGTGCTCGACATCCAGAGAATCCACCCACCACGGGCTGCCCGTCGACGGCTGCCCATCCCTCGACAGCACCAGCAGATGGTGGCCGTGCAGATGCATCGGATGCACCTCGCCGCTGTTGTTCGCGATGCGCATCACGACGATGTCGCCCTCGTCGACCATGTACATCGGGACGGCGGGCAGGATGCCGCCGTTGATCGTCCACCAGTACCCCGGCAGGCCGTCGAGGAACCCCGGCAGTCGTCCGATGTCGTACGTGAAGGTGCGGTCGGCGTCGGCCGGGTCGATGCCCGCGTCGGCGGGCTCGCCGTACGCGAGGACGTCGACCGGCTCGCGCGGCGCCGACGAGGTGTCGGCCTGCGCCCCGTCGGGTCCGACGAGCAGCGACGCGCCCGGCACCTGCACGCGCACCGCACCCTCGACGGGCACGCGCACTTCGAGGTCGGCGCGCGCACCGGCGGTGAGCTCGACCGCACGCCCCTCCACCTCGCCGGGACCGTGGAGATCCTGCCCGTCGATCGCGAGCACCCGGAAGGCCGAGCCGGTCACCCACGCCGATGTCGGCGTGCTGTCGGTGTTGATCAGCCGCACGCGCACGGTCGCTCCGGGCTCCGCCCGGTGGTGCCCGTCGCCGGTCGCGCCGTTGAGGGTGCGCTGCCCGCCCGGATACGTGTGGATCGCCGCGACCACGTCGGCTGCGGCATCCATCGTCCCCGCTGCGGGCTCGAGGATCACGGCGCCGAACAGACCGCCGACCACCTGCGGGTGGGAGACCTGGTGCGAGTGGTACCAGAACGTGCCCGACTGCTCGGCGACGAACCGATAGGTGAAGCTCTCACCAGCGCGCACGGCGTCCTGCGTGACGCCGGCGACGCCGTCCATCGCGGCCGGCACGTCGACGCCGTGCCAGTGCAGCGTGACGCCGTCCGGCACGTCGTCGTTGCGCAGCACGACCTCGACCAGCTGCCCCTCCGTCGCACGGATGGCCGGACCCGGTGACTCGCCGTTGAGGGTGAAGCCGTCGAACGGCTCACCACCGTCGGGCGTGATGCGTTCGGCGCGCGCGACCAGCTCGACACGGACATCCGCCGGCCGCTCCGGATCGGCGACGAGGTCTGTCACGCTCATCGCGGCCGGGTCGTTCGCGGTCCCGGTGACGGCCGCGGGCGCGGCACCGGCCGCGGCGTCGTCGGCGGTGCGGCCGCTGTGCGCTCCCGCGTGCAGCGCGGCCGAGCCGGGTCCGCCGCCGTAGTCCGGCACGCCCATATCCATCGCGGAGTACGTCCCCGGCAGGATGCTGGCCCACCATGCCCAGCCGACGCCGGCGAGCGCGATCGCCGCGACCACCACGGCGAGCCGGCGGGCGAACCACGCCCACCGGCTCGGCGCAGGGTCAGTCCTAGACGGTGGCACCGGCTGTGGTGGTGGTCGCCGCCTGAGCAGCCGACACCCGGTTCTTCGACGCGCGCAGCCCCGCGATCAGGGCGGCGGCGAACAGCAGCAGCGCGTTCATGCCGTGCAGGAATCCGAGGAACGGGATGCCATGGCCGAGCAGGCCGAGCGTCACCTGCAGAACGACGAGCACGAGCACGCCGACCGCGAACGCGACGCCGCGCGGAACCTTGGCGAAGAACGAGACGATCAGCAGGACGAGCGCGAGGAGCGGGATGACGAACATGCCGTTCATGCCGTGGATCATGAAGCCCATGACCTCCGGGAACGGCGGCGGGCCCTCCTGGGCCGACGCGTCGACCACTCCGCCTTCGGCGATGTAGAGGCCGAGCCCGGCGGACGCCCACGCGTGGGACGCCGCCTGCAGCGCGACGAGCGCGCAGATGGTGAACGAGATGATGCGGTATGCGAGGCGCATGATTTCCCCCAGGGTGTTGATGCGATGACACTCCAGAGCACGCCGACGGCACGGTGATACATCGGCACCCCTGCGATAGCGTCGGAGCGCGCGGTGCTGCGCGCGCAGGAGGACGGTGCACATGGATCACTTCGACACGATCGTCGTCGGCGCGGGGGTCGCGGGGCTCACCGCGGCCCGGCTGCTCGTCGAGGCCGGGCGCGATGTCGTCGTGCTCGAGGCGCGCGACCGCGTCGGCGGCCGGGTGTCGACCGACCGCCGCTTCGGGCTCGTCACCGACATGGGTGCGTCCTGGATCCACGGGATCACCGGCTCGCCGGTCGCCGCCGCGGCCGAGGCGTTCGGCATGCGCACCGTCGAGTTCACCGTCGGCGGCTACCAGCCCGACAGTCGTCCGATCGCGTACTACGGACCCGACGGCGTTCGATTGACGGATGCCGCCGCGCAGGCGTTCGTCGACGACATCCACGCGCTCGACGCCGCCCTGCTCGACGTGGTCGCGGCATCCGCCCCCGACGCCTCCTACCGCGACGTCACCGAGACCGCTCTCGCCGCGCAGGGCTGGGACGCCGAACGCGCCGAGCGCGTGCGCGAGTACCTGGAGCACCGCTCCGAGGAGCAGTACGGCGCCTGGATCGAGGACCTCGCCGCCCACGGCCTGGACGACGACTCGATCGACGGCGACGAGGTCGTGTTCCCCGACGGGTACGACCGCCTCCCGCGGCGACTGGCCGAGGGCATCGACATCCGCCTCATCCACGTCGTCTCCCGCGTGCAGTGGTCGGCGGAGGGGGTCGTCGTGACCACCGACCACGGAGCCTTCTCGGCCGACACCGCCGTCGTCACCGTGCCGGTCGGCGTGCTGCAGTCCGATGACTTCGTCATCGAGCGTGCGCTCCCCGAGCCGGTCGCCGGCGCGCTGAGCCGGCTGCGCATGAACGCCTTCGAGAAGGTCTTCCTGCGTTTTCCCACCCGGTTCTGGGACGACGGCGTCTACGCGATCCGGCAGCAGGGGCCCGAGAGCCGGTGGTGGCACTCGTGGTACGACCTGACCGCGCTGCACGACACCCCGACGCTGCTGACGTTCGCCGCGGGACCTGCGGCCGTCGAGACGCGCGACTGGACCGAGGAGGAGATCGTCGAGTCGATCCTCGTGCAGCTGCGGCGTCTCTACGGCGACCGCGTCGAGAACCCGACATCCGTGCACGTCACCGACTGGCAGGACGACCCGTGGTCGCACGGGTCCTACGCCTACATGACCGTGGGCTCGACGACCTCCGACCACGACGATCTCGCGACGCCGGTCGGCGGCGTCCTGCATCTCGCCGGCGAGGCGACCTGGACCGATGACCCGGCCACCGTGACCGCGGCGCTGGCCTCCGGCCACCGCGCGGCGGCCGCCGTCCTCGGCCACGACATCCCGATCGACACCGCCTGGACCTGAGCGTTCGCCGTCACTTTCGCTTTCTCGCGACGTTCAGGGCAGGCTTGGGCAGATGCAGCGCACGGTCACCAGCACCATCGTCCTCGACATCACCGAGCCCGCCGACCTGGTCTTCTCGATCGCGGCGGCCGGCGTCTACGAGCTGAGCAGGGAGCGCGTCACCGCGACTCTGGACGGCGCACCCGTCTCCATCACCGAGCTGACCGACGTCCACTCCACGCGGCTGCATCGGGTGGAGAGCGGCATCGGCGAGATGGTGATGAGCTACGACGCGACCATCGAGGGGGCGGCGACGCCGACGGCCCGCGACGACGTGGAGCTCCTCACCTACCTGCGCCCCAGCAGGTACTCCGAGTCGGACGCGCTCGCCGAGACCTCTGCCGCCGAGTTCCGCGGCATCCGGGGCGCCGCCGAGCTTCTGACGGCGGTGTCCTCGTGGGTCGGCACGCGCCTGAGCTATGTGCCGGGCTCCTCCCTTCCGACCGACGGCGCGGTGCGGACGCTGCTCGCGCGACGAGGCGTCTGCCGCGACTACTCCCACCTGTGCGTCGCGCTGCTGCGCGCACAGGGGGTGCCGGCACGGTCGGTCGCGGTATACGCGCCCGGGCTCGACCCGATGGACTTCCACGCGGTCGCCGAGGCGTGGGTGGACGGTGCGTGGCGGGCGGTCGATGCGACGACGCTTGCGCCGCGCTCGACCCTCGTGAGGATCGCGACCGGCAGGGATGCCGCCGACACCGCGTTCCTCAACGTCATCTCGGGCCGGGCCGACCTCGTGAGCACATCGGTCGCCGCCGTCGCCGACGAACTGCCCGACGACGACCTCGACCAGCTGGCCAGCGTGCTCTGACCACGCCCGGACGGAAGCCGGAAACGACGAAGCCCTGATGAGGAGCGAATCCTCATCAGGGCTATCTGTCGGGATGACAGGATTTGAACCTGCGACCCCTTGACCCCCAGTCAAGTGCGCTACCAAGCTGCGCCACATCCCGATGCCCCCGCTTGCGCGCGGACAACTCCCCCATCCTACCCGCTCTGCGGACACCCCGCGAACCGGCGTGCGCCCGGGCGTGGCATCCGTCCGTCCGTTGCCGGTGTCGGCGGGACGGACTACCGTCACGGGATGACCACGATCACCATCGAGCCGGCCACCGCAGATCGCTTCGACGACGCGCAGCACGCGCTGAGCGGCGGCGGCGACGGGTACGGCTGCCAGTGCCAGTGGTGGATGATGCCGAACAGCGAGTGGCAGAAGACGTCGCGGCCGGAGCGCGAGGGGCGGCTGCGCGACGAGATCGACGCCGGGCCGCCACCGGCCCTCATCGCCTACGTCGACGGCGAGGCCGCGGGCTGGGTGCGGGTCGGTCCCCGCACGCGCCAGGTGCGCATCGGCCGCACACGCAATTTCACCGCACACTCCGAAGAGCCGTGGGATGACGACTCGGTGTGGACGGTGAGCTGCTTCGTGGTCCGCAAAGACCACCGCAAGCAGGGCCTCAATGCGCGCCTCCTCGACGCGGCGATCGACTACGCCCGCACCGGCGGAGCACGCGTCATCGAGGCCTACCCACTGGATCCCGGCGCAGGCAAGAAGATCCCGGTCAACGACCTGTACCACGGCGTGCTGTCCACGTTCGAGGAGGCCGGCTTCCGCGAGGTCGCCCGACCGCAGCCCCACCTCGCGATCGTCTCCCTCGAACTCGCGAGCTGACGGCGGCTCGCGGCATCCGGCGCGGTCAGCCGGCGGCGACGCGTTCCCGGCGGATGCGATCCACCTCGAGCACGACGACCACTCCGGCGAGAAGAACCGCCGCCACGACGTACTCCGACGACGGCAGCAGGCCGCTCAGCCCGATCAGCACCGCCCCGGTGAGGACGGCCGCGGAGGCCCAGCGCGACAGCGCGCCGCGCAGCAGCACGAGCCACGACGCCGCCACCACGATCGCGATCGGCAGCGTCAGGGCGAGGCCCGCGATCTCGGGCGACACCTCGGTGTGGCCGGTGATCTCGTCGATCTCGACCTCGACACCCGCCGACACGGCGCCCACCGCCGCGAAGATCACGTAATGGAGGTACCCGAACCGGAACCCGGACCGCATGCTGTCGAGCCGGCTCTGCTGCTCGCGGGCGAAGTAGACCCACCAGATGCCGGCCGTCACCACGATCCCCGAGATCGCGAGCGTCACGAGCTCCGACACATGCTCGCCCTCGCCGAGCGCATCGAAGATCGCGTTGGCCGATGCCAGCAGGCTCTCGCCGAGCAGCAGCAGCGTGAAGAGCCCGTAGCGCTCGGCGATGTGATGCGGGTGCCAGCGCGTGCGGCCGGCGGACTCGCCCCACACCGGCAGCAGCAGCTCGAGCAATACCAGCACGAAGAAGGTCCAGAACTGCCACTCCGGGTCGAGCAGGTAGATGCGCGCAACCCACAGCACCTGCACCACCGTCACACCGAGAGCCATCCGCAGCGCCGTGCGGCGGGACTGCGGATCGGATGCCGCAGCCCGCAGCCACTGCACCACCATCGCCAGTCGCATGATGACGTAGCCCCATGTCACCACGACGTAGTCGAACTCGACCATCGCGTCGTGCACGCCGGCCGCAAGCACCAGCACGCCGCCCATCTGCACGATCGTCAGCACGCGGTACAGCCAGTCGTCGGTGTCGAACGCGGACGAGAACCACGTGAAGTTCATCCACGCCCACCAGATCGCGAAGAACACCATCAGGTACGAGAGCACGCCCTGACCGACATGATCCTCACTGATGAGGTGATGCAGGTTCTGCGACGCCTGCGACACGGCGACGACGAACACGAGGTCGAACAGCAGCTCGAGCGGCGTCGACGCGCGGTGCGCCGCCCCGGTGTCGCGGGCGGACATGCGAACGAGCCCCATCCGGGCCAGCACATCGGTCATGCGACGATTATGGTTGCCCTGCGCGTCGAGGAGGATCATGCGTCGGCTGTGGATCGGGTTCGTGCCCTACATCGCGGTGTCGATCGTGCATGTGGCGGCGCTCGCGGTCGGCTCGACCGCGGTCGCACCGCCGACCAAGCTCGCACTCATGCCGCTCCTCGCCCTCGCGGTCGTCTGGGGCGCGCGCGGATCCGGCTGGACGCGCGCCCACACCCTGTTCGTGGTCGCGATCGGGCTCTCGTGGCTGGGCGACGGCGCGGGCACGTTCGTGCCGTGGCTGCCGACCGTGCCGATGATGCTGCTCTTCTTCGGACTCGCCCACCTCTGCTACATCTGGCTGTTCTGGCGGATGCTCGCGGTCCGGCGCGTGCCGCCGTGGGCGGCCGTCTACGCCGTCTGGTGGCTCGCGCTCCTCGCGGTGCTGTGGCCGCATCTCGGCGGCCTCGCCGTCGCCGTCGCGCTCTACGGGCTCGTGCTGGGCGGCACGGCGGTCGCGGCATCCCGGTGCCACCCGCTCATCGTGTGGGGAGGCGTGTTCTTCCTCGCGTCCGACTCGGTGCTCGCGTTCCGGCTGTTCCTTCCCGACGCGATGCCGGACTGGACGAGCCCCCTCGTCATGCTCACGTACTGCGTCGGCCAGAGCCTCATCGCCGCAGGCGTGCTCGTCGGCGTCCGCGCGCGGCGCCCGGCGGAGGAACCGGCGGTGACGAGATGACGGATGCCTCGACCGCCGGCAAAGCAGTGCGCGTGGACGCCTGGCTCTGGGCGGTGCGCATCTACAAGACCCGCTCGGCCGCGACCACCGCCTGCCGAGCCGGACACGTGCGCGTCGGCGGCGAGCGCGCGAAGGCGGCCCAGCCGGTGCGGATCGGCGACGAGATCCGCGTGCGCATCGACGGGTTCGACCGGATGCTCGTCGTGAAGCAGCCGATCTCCAAGCGGGTCGGCGCCCCGCTGGTCCCCACCGCGATGGAGGACCGCACCCCGCCACGCGATCCCACGCCGATCATGGCGCAGCGCGACCGCGGCGCGGGGCGCCCGACCAAGCGCGAGCGCCGGGAGATCGATCGCCTTCGGGGACGCGAGTGACCGGCTCCAGACCCTCCGTGACGGCGGGCACCGGCACGCGGCTCGGCGCCTCCCTCCTCGCTGCGACGCGGCGCTGCACGAGGCACAGCACCAGCATGATGGCGCACGAGACGAGGTAGAACGTGTGCAGCGCCCAGATCGGGCCGAGCGGCAGGCTGAACACGTAGAGCGAGTAGACGACGTTCGCGACGTTGATCATCGCGATGCTCGCCAGGCTGTACGACGAGACGTCGCCGGTGCGCAGGGCCTTGCGGAGCATGGGCAGGTTGCTGACCGCGAAGACGACGGTCGATACCGTGCCTGCGATCAGCGGGATGTCCATATCGCCACGGTAGGTGCACCCGCCCGCGCGCCGCGTCGGGCGAAGAGCCCATGTTCTGTGGGCGCCGCGCATGGGTCATTGTGTGTAGACGCCCTCCACGCGCGACCGGTCAGACCAGCCCGTTCTCGTACGCGTAGGCGGTCGCCGCGGCTCGGGTCGAGATGCCGAGCTTGCCGAAGATGTTGGCGAGGTGCCGCGCGACGGTCTTCTCGCTCAGGGACAGCTTTGCGCCGATGCCCCGGTTCGTGAGGCCCGTCGACACCAGCCGCAGCACCTCGAGCTCGCGCGCGGTG